>CAZLZY010000073.1:0-9546 GCA_964564075.1 uncultured Spirochaetales bacterium | reverse complement strand
AGGTAATGGATTAGCCTTCTCGAAGGGTGAACTTACATTAGAAGAACTCTATGCAATAGGAAAAGCTATTGGAGAACCTGCTAAGATAAGTGGGAAACAGGAACAGATCAAGAATATGGTCAATCAGTACCTGTTCAGTTAATCAATTAACACTATAAATATAGGGGGGATGAGAATCCCCCCTATTATTTAGATGTACTTCACATCCCAGCTCATCTTAGCTATCTGAGATAGTGTGTTATAGATCGAGCAGTAACGAGTCCCGATATCACAGGATTTCTTTACCTTCTTCTCATCTGTTGCGTTCGTCACTGTGATAGCTATATGACAAGTCTCGAGTGTAGCGACCTTCTCATCTCTCTTGACTCCCGTCACCTCCATCTCCAGTAGATCATATGATGCATGCATCTTCTCTGCTACCGATATGATAGTCGCATAGAGACAACCCTCTAATGCTGCGAGTAGTAGATTATATGGGCTGAAATCCTCTGGACCTGCACCGATGGTGAGCGTATTTCCCTGATCATTCGTAGCTTCCCAAGAATCACTTGAAAATCTTGCCTTCATATGTTGAGTCTCTCCCATTTGCGTACCTCCTTGTCTGTACTACACATAATATACTCCTAATCGAACTCAGAAAGAAAGGAAAAATAATAGAGGAGGTTGGAGGTGAACCTATCAAGTTGTACGTCGATTTTATTTAAAATTTGATTTATGATAGGTTCAAACGTATAATAAGGTATCGAGGGCATATGAATATTACACTTACACAATCAACATTAGAGCGGGTGATAAAACAAACATCGCGAATCATATGGGTCATGGATATGAGAGGGGCTCTCATATGGATGAGTAGTGATGCTTCCGAGTTCTTCGGTATCGAGGATGATCCTTCAAGGTATCGGATAATCGATGAAGCTCCACTCTATAAGAAGAACGAACGTTTCAGAGAGTTCATCGATATCACCAACCCTATAGATAAGATCATCTCGATACTAGTCGATGGGAGAAGTGTGGTATGCCGAAAGGAACATGTTCTCGAGCAGAGACAGGTCGTATGCTCTGTGATCTCAGACTATAGCCAGAAGCAGGTGGATGAGCTCTCACTACCAGAACAGAAATCTCCTGCACCACCGGATGAGGTACTCTTCTGGGGAGACAGTAAGACGCTTCTCCATAATGATATCACTGATCAGGTGAATCAGACGTTAGCCGTGATGGGAAAGACTATCGGAGTCGATAGAGCCTATATCTTCCAGTTTGATTGGACCGATGAGACGATGTCCAATACGCATGAGTGGTGTGCTCTCGGGGTGGATCCTGAGATCGAGAATCTACAGAAGTTACCGAACTCCACATTTCCCTGGTGGCAGAAGAACCTTCTCGTTCATAAGCCGATCATCATAGATGAGCTTGGGCAGTTCCCTGAAGAGGCTTCTGAAGAGAAGATGATCTTGGAGATGCAGGGGATCCAATCGATCATGGTCTTCCCTATCGTGAGTAAGGACACCTTATATGGGTTCATGGGATTCGATTCAGTAAGCAAGAACCGAACTTGGAGTGATAAAGAGATCGAATTCCTTAAGATGTACAGCAGATTAGTCTCGACTATGATCGAGAACACCCGTTTGATGAGAAATGTCATCGAAGGGTCTATGAGGAATCAGGAGCTTGTTGATACGATCAATATGCCGATCCTCATTCTTGATTCGAATGGTAGGATCATGTCTCGAAACAGAGTCTGGGACCAGATCTTCAGTGAAGAACAGAAGGGTCTTGACCATGTCTATGACTTCATCGTCAAAGAGCAGTTGGGGAAGTTTCGTAAGCTCGTAGAATCTCTTTTATCAGGTGAGAAGAAACATATCTCAGGAGTATTGTTCTCCCTTGAAACAGGGGATCGTGAGATCAGGAAGATGCAGTTGTATGCACTCTCTTACAAGAGAGATGGGATACTCTACTATCTGATGGTGTTTCAGGATGTCACGACGCTCCTTGATTATCAAGCCAATGTTAATCGACTCAATATGGATCAGTCCCTGATATATCTCCGTTTCTCAGATGCCTTCTGTAAACTCTACAGCGGCTTTGATTTCGAATGGACTGACCACTATCTTGCATCGCGATTGGCACTGGTCCTCGCTCAGAAGATGGGTCTGAGTAAGCATCAGATGACTGGGTTATATTTTGCGACGGTATTGCAGAATATCGGGAAGATGATGCTTCCCAAGGCTATTCTTTTGAAATCTGACAAGTTGACTGAAGAAGAGCGAGAGATGGTCCGTAAGTATATCATCGACGGGGCAGAGGTCTTAAAAGATGTAGAGTTCCCCTGGCATGTAGCACGGATCATCAGAGAGCAGTTCGAACACTTTGATGGCTCAGGCTATCCGAATGGATTAGTAGGGGATGAGATGCTTAAGGAGTCCCAGATCATGTTCGTTGCGAACATGTTCCTCTCTCTGACAGAGAGTCAGATCTATCGTGACCCCTTCGGTGTACCAGAGGCTCTAGAGATGATGCGGGAGCATCGGGATTCCTGGTATGAAGACGATGTTCTTGAGAGTCTGATGGAGATCGTTCAGGATAATCTTGGAAGGATGAGATTCCTAAAAAGATATTTACAGGACATCAGGATCTCAGACTATCTTGATTTTACCAGATAACTGTATAGAATACATGAACATAGGACTATATGTGTAGATTTCAAGGAATCTACACTACCCCTAGTGTAGAATTGAAAATATATTAGATTCGTAGTACAATCATTATTGTATGAAAGCAACAACAGTTTATGATGAAAGTAAGATTAAGACATTAAGTTCTCTCGAACACATCCGATTACGTACAGGTATGTATATCGGAAGACTCGGGGATGGCTCTAATGTCGATGATGGTATCTACATACTTCTAAAAGAGGTGGTAGATAACAGTATCGATGAATATATCATGGGATATGGTAAACATATCACCGTTGAGATCCAGGATAAACTCGTAAAGGTCCGTGACCTCGGAAGGGGGATCCCTCTCGGAAAGGTCATCGAATGTGTATCGGTCATCAATACCGGTGCGAAGTATAATGATGAGATCTTTCAGTTCTCTGTAGGACTCAATGGAGTCGGAACCAAAGCAGTGAATGCTCTCTCCTCCTATTTTCATGTCATCTCATATCGAGAAGGTAAGTACTCAGAGGCAGTCTTCGAGAGAGGGAATCTCATCTCGAAGAAGACAGGAAAGAGCTCTCAACCAACAGGTACGTTCATCGAGTTCATCCCTGATGAGCAGATCTTCAATGAGTTTGACTATGATGCGGAGTTCATCGAAGAGAGGATCCAGAACTATGCATACCTCAATACAGGGCTGACTTTAGAATATAATCGCAAACTCTATCGTTCTCGGAAAGGACTTCTCGATCTGCTCAACGCAGAGGTAGGGTCACAGTGTCTGTATGATATCATCTACTATAAGGGAGAACACATCGAGTTCTCTCTGACTCATACCGGGAACTATGGAGAGAACTACTTCTCCTATGTTAACGGACAGTTCACTAGTAATGGAGGAACTCACCAGAGTGCCTTCAGAGAAGGTATCCTCAAAGGGGTGAACGAGTTCTTCAAGAAGAGCTATTCCGGTGTAGATGTCCGAGAGGGAGTTGTCGGTGCCGTATCGGTAAAACTGATGAATCCGGTATTCGAGAGTCAGACCAAGAACAAGTTAGGTAATACAGAGATTCGTGGCTGGATCATTCAAGAGGTCAAGTCTGCGATCGAAGATTTCCTTCTGAAGAATCAGGATGCTGCAGAACGACTCAATGATAAGATCGCCAATAATGAGAAACTGCGAAAAGAGTTGAATGCTGTTAAGAAAGGTGCTCGAGAGGCTGCTAAGAGAGTCTCTATCAAGATACCTAACCTGAAAGACTGTAAGTACCACAAGGGCCATGGAAAACATGGTGATGATACGATGATCTTTCTTACTGAGGGCCAGTCTGCATCTGGATCAATGGTCTCTTCTCGAGATGTTTTCACTCAGGCCATCTTCAGCCTTCGAGGTAAGGTCTTGAATGTTCAGGGTAAGAAACGTACCGAGATCTATAAGAACGAGGAACTCTATAACCTGATGAAGGCTCTTGGTATCGAGAACGATCTTGATTCACTTCGATACAATAAGGTCGTGATCGCGACTGATGCGGACTTCGATGGTTTCCATATCAGGAATCTGTTGTTGACCTATTTCTTAAGCTATTTTGAGGACCTCGTCCTATCGAATCATATCTATATCTTAGAGACACCGCTCTTCCGTGTTCGTAATAAGAAGAAGACGGTCTATTGTTATAATGAACAGGAACGAAATGAGGCTCTGTCTGTCATATCATCACCTGAAGTGACGCGATTCAAGGGTCTCGGAGAGATCTCTCCTAAAGAGTTCGGACAGTTCATCGGGGATGATATACGATTGATCCCGGTAAGTATCAAATCCATTCAAGAGATCAAAGAGACTCTAGAATTCTATATGGGTAAGAATACCCCGCAGAGAAGAGAATTTATTATGGAGAACCTAGTCTGATGGCGCATGTGCAAAAACTGTTTAAAAAGAACTTCTTAGAATATGCCTCTTATGTAATCAAAGAAAGGGCGATCCCTGATGTCGCTGATGGGCTCAAACCTGTACAGCGTCGAATCATGCATTCACTCTTCGAGATGGATGATGGTAAGTTCCATAAGGTAGCGAACGTTGTCGGACATTGTATGAAATACCATCCCCATGGTGACTCCTCGATCAACGAAGCGCTAGTCAATCTTGCGAACACAGAGGTCTTCATCGATAAGCAGGGAAACTTCGGTAACATCCTCACTGGAGATATCGCATCTGCAGCAAGATATATCGAGTGTCGTCTCCTTTCCTATGCAAAGAAGGTGATGTATAACCCAGAACTTACCGTCTTTCAAGACTCCTATGATGGGAGAAACAAAGAACCGATCGCATTTCCTGCTAAGATCCCTGTTCTTCTGATCCAGGGGGCAGAAGGGATCGCAGTAGGGATGTCGACGAAGATCCTTCCTCATAATCTCAATGAGGTGCTTGATGCACTCTCTGCAAACCTCAAGGGTGAACATATTACCATCTATCCTGATTTTCCTGGTGGTGGATATCTTGATATCTCGAACTATGAAGAGGGTAATGGCAAGGTTCTCGTAAGAGCGAAGCTCAATACGACTGATCCCAAGAAGATCGTAATAGAAGAGATCCCTTATGGAGTTACCACGGAGAAGCTGATCGCTTCGATAGAAGCTGCAGCAAAGAAGAACAAGCTGAAGATCTCCGGTATCAATGATTTTACCACTGACAAGATCAATATTGAGATCAATCTCCCAAGAAATACCTATACCCAGGATGTCGTTGATGCCTTGTATGCCTTCACTGATTGTGAGCAGTCCATATCGGTGAACCTCCTGGTGATCAAAGAGAGCTATCCTATTCAGATGACTGTTCCTCAGATGATCGATTACCAAGCTAAGAAACTCGTTGAGATCCTGCAGAAAGAGCTTGAGACCGAACGAAGTCACCTGCTAGACACCCTCCATGCGAGAACTTTGGAGAGGATCTTCATCGAAGAGCGGATCTATAAGGGAATCGAGAAGATGAAGACGCAGGAGACGGTCTTCAAAGCAGTCTATAACGGGTTCAAGCCCTTTGTGATGCAGTTACAGCGAGAGCTTATCGGTGAAGATGTGGAGAGGCTGTTAAAGATCCCTATCAGACGAATCTCTCTCTATGATATCGAGAAGGCAAAACATGAAGTCGATAAGATCCATGATAGATTAGAAGAGATCGCATATCATCTCGCACATATCATCGATTATGCATTAGCGTGTGTCGATTCTCTCAAAGTGACCTCAGGACCACGAATGGGTAGAAAGACTACGATCACCTCCTTTGATAAGGTAGATGTCCGAGTCGCTGCTCACCGTGATCTTGTGGTTCGGTACAATTCAGGAACCGGGTACCTCGGGTATCAGGTGAAAGAGGGAACTGAACAATGTAAGGTCTCTCCCTATGACAGACTATTAGTGATAAAGAAGGACGGATCCTACTTCATCACTGATACTCTTGATAAGCTCTTTGTCGGGAAAGGTATGAGATTCTGTTGTCTTGCAGAGAAGGCCTTTCTTGAAGAACATGTGTTCACCATAGTCTATCAGGAAAAGGAGACACGCCTGCTCTATATCAAGAGATGTCAGATCATACAGTTCATCATGAACAAGTCCTATGAGCTCATTCCTAAGAATGCAAAGCTGTTGAAGTTCTCAACTAGACAGGATTCAGAGATCTTTTTGCAATATAAACCAAAAAAACGTCTAAAAGTCCTTGAAGAGAGTTTCCCTTTTAACAATTTTCTAGTAAAAGGGTTAAAGGCTAGTGGCGTTAGGCTGACTAACAAAGATGTACAGTCCATTCGAATACGGAGAGCCGTACATAAGAAGCCTGAAGAAGTCGAGCTAAAAGAAGAGATCGAAAGACAATTGTCATTCGATATCGGGGATGAGTAATGAAAGAAACAACCGTTGGAGATCGAATACTATATGAAGATAACCACCTTATCATCGTGAATAAACTGCCTTCTGAGATTGTGCAGGCTGATGAGACAGGGGATGTCCCCTTGAGTGATCTGGTGAAGGATTATCTTCGAGTCACATATAATAAAACCGGGAATATCTTTCTCGGTATTCCTCATAGAATAGACAGACCTACAAGTGGTATCGTCATCTATGCGAAGACTGATAAGGCGCTCTCTCGTCTAGGGACAATGTTCAGAGAGAAGAAGATCACTAAGACCTACTGGGCCGTGGTCAATAAGCTGCCGAACGAACTTGAGGGAGAATTAAAACACTATCTGGTTCGAAACAGACAGAAGAACAAGAGTAATGCTCATGATACCGAGAAGAAGAACTCTCAGTTCGCTCATCTGAGTTATCATCTTGCTGGTGCTACTCAGAAAAACTATCTACTTGAGGTGGATCTGCATACAGGACGGCATCATCAGATCAGAGCGCAGCTAGCAGCTATCGGGTGTCCTATCAAAGGGGACCTCAAATATGGTGCGGTTTATTCTCATCACGGTAGCGGTATCTATCTTCATGCAAGAAAGGTGCAATTTGAGCATCCGGTGAAGAAAGAGAATATGATTATCATCGCAGAACCCCCGAAAGATCCCTTATGGAGCTGTTTCAAAGGGCTTTAATGATCTTATAGATCGATGAGTCCCTCTCCAGATATACCATTGATCTTTACGATGAACGGTTTTTCCGAGTGGACCAAACAGATATGTTCAGTCTCAATAACACATGACAGCTCATTGATCCTCTCGTAATCGCATGAACCCTCTCCTCTGATAGGATTGATGGTCATATAACCATTATGAAGAGATGTTAGGTTCTGGAAGAAGTGGGTCCCCTGACTAGGTTCAACCTCGAATCCTTTAAGCCCTGTCTCAATGATCACCTTAGCTTGAGATATCTGAGCCCAAGAGGTCGGTATGCCGAGCCATGGGTCACTTGAGCCTAGACGTCCTGCAACGAGCAGGAGATACCCCCTATCATCCTCGATGAATGATTCATTGATCTCTGCTATGATCTGAGCCATCTCTACGGTCTTAGAAGGATCAAAACTCTCCGGTTTGATATAGACTAGATCAAAGATATCACTATAGATCCCATTACCCATCGCCCGCTTTGAGTGGATCAATGCTTTTTCTGCCTCTTCTTGGGTGAATGAGACATCAGAGGATTCTGCACCTTCGACGATCGGCCTGATCTGAAGGATACTGAATTCTGGTTGTTTCTCGATCGGTTTGTGGAAGTTACAGGCAAACTCTATCTCGATCGGTACATTCATGATCTGTTCTCCGAGGTTGAGTAGGTCCCTGACGATCTGTACGACCGGTAGTGCATTATATTTGAGTAGAGCTGAGAAGGTGATGATCTTCTTCCCCTTCGCAGAGGGGGAGTCAGACATCGTCCTGTTTCTCAGATCGTAGGTAGAGGCTACATATTTCAAAGAACTCATCTCAGGGACATCTTCGACAGATAGTCTTTCTAGGTTCTCTGCAGTGAACTGCTCCGGATCGAATGGTCTTTCCATATTGAGAGCATAGAACTCCTGCTGCGTCTTAGAGGCCATAGAGTCCTGGAGATTCAGTTGCATAGCTCGTTTTGGGTATTTGGGTGAGAAACGTAGAGAGGTACCGTTATCGACAACGGTCTTTCCGAACCCGAATGCTATATAGGCAACACCATCCTCTGCAGACTCTTTACCGATCGGATAGTAGTTTAGAGATCTCGCAACTCCAGAAAGGCTCGGATAACAGTAGGACCCGAACTTTGCTCCGGTCACCTGTTGGATGAGGACAGACATCTGTTCCTCTTCTATCATATGATTGGTAGCTCTTAAGTAGTCTTTACTCTTCTTGAAATAGGTCGATGCATAGACACACTTGATCGCATCACAAATATCTTTCATCCTTTGGTCGAAGTCTGGATGGTCATTCGGGATCATACAGGTCTCATAGATCCCTGCGAAGGGTTGGTAATGTGAGTCCTCTAAAAGGCTCGAGGAACGTACGGCGATCGGAGCCCTGAGGACTTTCAGGACCGCACGAAGATTCTCATTGAGCTCTTCGGAGAATTTTGCATCTAAGAAGATCTGAGTGATCTCCCTGTCAGTATAGTCCTTGGTTATCTCGGTAAATAATCCATTCTCCTCCATGAAGAGGTCGAATATTTCAGTAGTCAGGACGATAGTACGTGGTATGGAGAGGTACATCTCTGGATATTTCTCAGCAAGACCATGCTCTTTGACGATCATACTGATGAAAGCGAGTCCCCTACCTTTCCCCCCTAATGAACCTGAACCGATTCTCGTGAAGAAGGATAGCTCATCAAATCGATCCTTATTGAATAAAGCGATGGTGTTTCTTCCTCGTTGGGAACGGTAGGCCTTGATCGTAGAGATGATATGGCTTCGTAGTTCATCAGGTGAGCTATAGTTCCCGAGTATCATCGGTCGGATCTGTTTTGCCAGATTGAACAGGGCTCTTGCCTTCAGCCACTTCGATATGTCATTGTTGTTCACATGGTATTCGAAAGATTCCATCGAGAGGGTCGCAAGGGCATGTTGTAGGGATCTAAGATTCTCTGCTTTAGCGATAGGAGTTAATGTGGACGGATCTCGGAAGATGAAGTCTCCGAACCCGTAGTTCTTTCGAATATAGGTCCTGATGTCTGCAAGCAGGGTCTCTGAGTGTTTATATATGAAATGAGCATGGTACTTCTCTGCCTCGATCTGATACTCGAGTCTCGAGGATTGTAATAGGATCGGGATCTCATTATTGTCTTTTCGGATATACTCACAGAGGCGAAGTCCTGCCTCTTTATCGATCTCTCCATCTCTTCGATAGGTAATATCTGAGATGATCCCTAACGTATATTCCTTATAGGTATCATAGAGCTCCACAGCCTCATTATAGGTCTTTGCAAGAATGATCTT
>CAZLZY010000072.1:0-9550 GCA_964564075.1 uncultured Spirochaetales bacterium | reverse complement strand
GATGATCTCTCCTTTATTGATAAAAGTAATAAAATCTGCGATTTTCTCCACATCACTCGAGATATGACTTGAGAATAGGATCGACCTATTCCCTTCAGTGATGATATGCTGCAGGATCTCCAGTACCTCATCTCTGATGATCGGATCTAGACCTGAAGTAGGCTCATCCATGATGATCAGTCTAGCATGATGAGAGAGGGCAACTGCAAGAGAGAATTTCATCTTCATCCCCTTCGAAAGTGTCCCAATCCTCTGTTCTTCAGAGATTTCGAACTTTGACAGGTGATCTTTGAAGATATCGCTATCCCAATCTGTATAGAAGGGGGAGATGATCCGTACCATCTCACGGATACGGAAATCATCATACCAGCTAGATTCATCAAGAACGAACCCCAGATATTGTTTTATGGAATCCTCATGGATGGTATTATCTTTTCCAAAGATCGAGATAGATCCAGAATCCTTTCTGAGCAATCCTAGGAGTAGTTTGATCAAGGTAGTCTTCCCGGCACCATTAGGACCAACGAGTCCCATGATGAACCCCTCTTCGAGTCTTATTGAAACATCATCAAGGGTGAAGTTCTCATATCTTTTTGTGAGATTCTGAATCTCAAGGATTGGGGGCATCATGTTCCTCCTGAAGGATCGAGAGCATAGAAACGAGCTCTTCATGAGAAAGGCCCAGGTATTCGGCCTGTTTAAGAGCATCTTCTAAAAGCTCTTCGAGCATTCTGAGTCTTCTTTCTCGAAGTAGTTCGTTATTCCCTGCGGCAAAACATCCTCGGCCGGGGTAGGTCTCTATGAGACCTTCAGCTTCGAGTTCGTCATAGGCACGTTTTGTGGTGATGACGCTTATCGATAACTCTGAGGCAAGGACTCTAATCGAGGGGAGACTCTCACCAGGAAGGATATCACCCTCTAGGATCCCTGTCTTGAACTGATCTGTGATCTGCCTGTAAAGAGGTCTCTCTGATGAATTAGCGATTACGATACTTACCATAGACTCCTGCTTTTATAACTGTATATAGAAATATATATACAATATTAACGGTTGTCAACATGTTTTATGATATCCCTCTTGGCCCTCATGAAGAAGATGCCATGATTATTTTTAACGAGTGTTGAGGGTAGGGCCTAAAAAGGGCGTTAATTCTCAGGTCTCTGATTTCCCCCTAATGGTAAAAGCTGAAAAGAGATGCATATGATCAATACAGTGATAGTTTTGGTATTACCATCTAGGGAAGATCTTTTACGGCTCTAAAACTCTGATAATTCTGTCTATTAGATTTCCTCTTATCATAGACTCCACCATCATAGACGATGATGTAGGCCTGTGATGGGTCCTCTCTAGAGGTATCAGAACTCCAATAGTAGATTACCTGTGAATTCACATCCCAGAGTGGAGACTCTTTATCAGGAGTCTTCTCATAATGTGATTCTTGAGTTTCAGGATCCCAGGTTCCCAACGATGATTCTCCATGGATCATCATAGACCGTACAGCCTCATCCACAGATGGGAGCCTCCAGATATCCTGCTTATTTTCAGAGATGCTCATCCCATCCTCTGACAGGTGAGTACAGATATCTTGAGCATCCTCCCAAGAGACCCCCTTATCTGGCCATCCCGGTCCCCGAGGGGCCCAGGCCAGGGTGATGTTATTTCCTTCAAGGATCCTCATGGAGAGATCGTGATCATTGACCCGTTGTGAGACCTTGATCCCAAGGGGTAGTGAGATGGCCAGGGTGATCACAAACGGTATGATGATTATCAGGCGATATGCCCATCTTTTAGGTGAAGGTTCTCCGATATAGTAGATGATACCGAGCATGGCGAAAGGTATGATTATGAGTAATCCTAATACTTCGAAACTTGCTCCTGAGAAGAAATAGATACAGAAAGACCCTAAGAACAGATGGAGGATAAGACCAATCTTCTTCCAGCGTAGTGAGATCACTGCAAGGAAGATGAAGAGTAGGGAGAAGAGCATATACTGAAAGAAGAACATCAACAGGTTCTCAATAAGGGACACGGAGTACCAGCCTTCGTGGAAGTTCTCAAAAGCTCCCCAATAGGCCCAGATACTTGAGAATAGTAAGGTGATCGATACTCCTATCCATCCCATGATTTGTTTCTGTATCTGCTTCATGTGAGATATGCTCTAATCTGTCGGGTCTTGGAGGTGATAGGTTGTTATATATCTCAGATTCTCATCATGGATCTTCACTTTGTGCTCTACCACTTCCCATGTTCCTGAGATGTTAAGTTCGTCACAGGCCAACTCAAAATGAGCTATTGCTATACCTATATCTACTCTCTGCATCTCGAAACCCATCTTATTCCCTGCATACCCAGGCATGAAGTTCAAGAAGATATGCACGAGGGATCTATCCTCTGACAGGACAAAGATCCAAGGTTGTTTATTCGATGCAGAGGGTCCTATACGGACCATCTCAAAAGCTGTCGAAAGTCTTCCTGCAGCTTCCTTCGTTAAGGGGGTGAAGAACCCTCCATCAAAGAAGAGGTCCTCCCAAGGCTTCCTCTTATCAGAGCCTGCTACCTTTCTCATCCCTTTCTCGAAAAGCCTTCTTTGTTCTGCGGGAAACCCGATAGGGGTGACTGCAGGTATCATCTCAGTCCCTGATACATTGAGGTTATTCTTGAATGCTTCTCGTTTGAAAGTACCTCCCATCCAGCAGGTACCAAGATCTAAGGAAGTTAGTCTAAGGATGATCTTCTCGAAGGCATATCCGAAATCAACAAGAGCTTCGTTTTGGTTCTCACAGATCCCAGCGATATAGGCTTCTGGGTACTTGATGATGCCATAGGTCCCTGGTTTAAAACCATCAGCTAATGCAGGGATAAGTGTAAACCTACTGATATGACCGAATGGCCCTGCAATCTTGCTATACTCAGTGATTATGGTATTGATCTGGGTGATGAGCTCTTCATTAAAAGGCTGCTTACTGAATGTTCGTACTGATTTTCTCTTCTTTATCGTATTTATCATATTTGTTTGATCTCCATCTTACCCATGAATGCTATAGCTGTACCATTAGGATCCCTGAACTTGTGGACCGTGGAACCATTTGGTAACATGTGTGTGTGATATGTCATATGATGATCTAAAAGTAACTGTCTCCTATTCTCAAGATCGTCCACTTGAAACGTAAGAGTGATCGAAGCTCCTGTATTATCTATCTCTCCCATCTGTGGGTTATAGACTAGTTCTACGACCATATCGTTCTCATTCTTTAGCCAAATAAGTTCAATAGCTTCTGAAGGTTTGATTCTGTGTTGGAGCTTGAAGCCAAGTATCTCACAGTAGAAAGCTAACGATCGTTCAGGTGAATTGGTAAGTATAGTAATGAAACTCTTTTGCATAATAGATGTTCTCCCTTTTTGATATCTTAGGATATAGATTATGTATGGTCACCAACCACTTCCTAGATATCCCTGTTCCTTTTAGATCCTTCATTGATGGAAAGGCTCATATCATCATAGCCCCTAAAATCGAATACTCGAGTAAGAATACCTGTATGATGATGCTTGTACGTAGTAAAACCAAGTCGTTCATACAGTAATTTAGCCCTAGGATTGGTGTCAACGACCTCTAAAGTTACCTTCTTATATCCTGTATTAATTGCATATTCGATCATCTCTTTGATCAACTGTGATCCTACCCCTTTACCTCGTGTCTTTGCTCGAGTTGCGATCAAATCAAGTTTTATGATCTCATCACTTACTAGGTTCTCAGATAAAAATATCTTTCGGTAAAAATAGTATGTGAACCAGCCTAGTTGCTTTCTTAGATTGCTGTTTATGAGCATAGCAGGATGATCTTTTGTGGTGAATACCGCAACACCTAAGATATCTGCTTTCTCTTTATACATCAGCCCTGTAGCCTGTTGTAGTGATTCTTTTATGATCAGGATACAATCTTCAACTGAGAACTTCTTGAATAGGGGGCCGAATTTCATATCAAATGCATCATAGAGGATGTTTGATATGATATTCTTATCTTCCTCATTCAATGTTTCATAATAAAATGGCTGTATATTCATCATTTGCACCTGCATTCGTTGTTCTCTTTTGCTAGGTAAGTATGAGTAGATATGGTGAATACTGTCAAGGGAAAATATATGAGTGAATTATCTAGCAAATGCTATGTCTATTTTATTTTGAAGCATATATGCTCTTCCCTATGAATATCCTGAATCCGTATAACAGTTCCAAACAGTAGATAATTTTGAATGAACTTACACAGTCCCCATGAGTCTGTGGGTCAATTTGATTCTCAGAGATGCATTTCAAGAGATTGTTGATCTTGATAACTGTAATTAACAGAAAAAACAACGATCTGGTGACATATCATCATATATGGGGACAGAGATATCCCAAAGCAGAGACTGGGATGATTGGTACTGATATCGGTAATATCTCTATAGGTCAGAGTACTAGATACAATTGATTGAACACAGGATACCAGGGGTCATGATCCCAGATCTTTAAGGTCAGAGACCTCGCATGAGTGACAACTTTTCCAGCTACCCTGATGATAGCATCGATCACTTTTCTCAGTCGTTTTCTCTTTCCTTTGTGCCGATAGGGAAGAAGTTTCTCATGTTCGAGGGCTGCCTGTCCGATGCATCGCAGCGTGTTGAATGAGATCATCGCTATATGAAGTAACAGCTTATTCACCGAAAGTTTGCCTGAAGGAAGCCTCTCGAAGTTCATATCGGTTTTCAGCTCACTATGGAACTGTTCGCTTGTCGCGTGGTCATGGTAGAGCCTGATAACGGTTTCTGGATCTTCATACAGATTCGTCGGAATAGACTTCTACCTCAGATTTTGGGAATAGATAGGCAGTGCCTTCATGATCAGTAGAACGAATGGTTACGCGGTAGACTTGATCTATCAGAGCCAGGGGTGTGTGCTCTGCTGCTTTTGGATGACTAGTAGTCAGTACTCCTGTGTATACTTTTTTTCCAGGTCTTGGTTCAACACAGGAACCATTTCCTCCCTCTGCGATATCGATCCACTTCTGATGAGGTTCCCTTCGCAGATTTCGTTTTATCAGAAAATAGTGGGGAGAGTCTGCAAGGACCTTGAGCGTGTCAAAGGCATCATTACCGCTGTCGAGCCGGAACAGTATAGGAGCATAGCCGTCATGACCTTTATAGGTACGACTGACACCCTCCTTATGAGATTTTGAGTTGTCTAAGGAGATACCTCCACATCAACGGGAATATATCTTCCATATTGACTGATGATAGGGGTGAGTTTTACTCGCTTTAGTAGATCTATATTCACCTGATCAAGAAAGGTGTGAAGCCGTGCAGAAGCCGATCTCACGATCTGTTCTGTATACAATCTGAGCGTATCAGGAGCATATACTTGGTTAAGATTTAGGGCTTCCCTGAATAGTTGATCATGACGAAATGGTTCGATCTCAGCAAATCTTGTTCGTCCTTGAACCTGAAGACCTGCCAATAAGGTTAGTACCTGACGCTCTTTTTCTGTGATGGAATCTGATTTACTACTTGAAAGTCCACTTTTGGATAAAATCTTTCCAGCAAGAACGATTTCCCCTGTGCTAGATAGGGTTTCTGGTGTAGAATTTACATTAATCAAGCTCACCCTCCTGGTGCTTAACGTGTTGTTGTTAATTCATTATACACCATATGGTTGAGCTTGATTATTTTTTCATCTATACGGTTTCAGGAATATGGTAGAAATAATTCCCTGGGGAAGATAAGATCAAAGAGGCTTTGAAAAAGTATACGTCTCAGTTGAGATAGGACCTTCTTATGAATGAGAGGAGGTAGTATCTGTATTCTATTTGATTTCAGAGATCTGATCAGGTTCTATCTTGAAGACATGTATCCTTCCCCAATCTCTTAAAGCTAATAAGATCGGTCGAAGGGATTCTCCCTTCTCAGTCAAGCTGTATTCAACCTTTGGGGGTACTTCCGCATAGACATGCCGATAGATCAACCCATCGTTCTCTAACTCTCTTAACTGTTTTGTGAGCATTCTTTGCGTTACATCACCGACCCTTCTTTTCAATTCATTGAATCGCAGAGTACCATCTACTAATAGATGGAATAGGGCGATCCCTTTCCATTTTCCACCGATGACGTTCAATGTTGCTTCTACGGGACAACCTAATGAAGCATTCTCATTATATTCCATATTCTATCCTTAGTATAAAAATGTACCTAATATACATTAATATTATTATATAAATTTCGGTTCATACGTGTCAAACACCTCTAAACCTCTCATTTCGGATACAAACAAGAAATACTATTCAGATTTGTTGATGGTATCCATAGGGTAAGCAGTAACGTAATTCCCGCAGTGTAGACAGTGTTATGATCACTAACATAGGGAGAACCTATGGTTATACAATCTTAGGGACAGGTCTTCAGACATATATCACAGCCCGTACAGGTGTCAGAGATGAAGAATCCAAAAACTTTAGTCTCTGGTATATTGGGAATTCTTACCCCAAGCCCAGGTACCACCTCCGGCCCCAACGGTGAAATGAAATTTAGCGATACCTAGGTCGATCTCTGGGGTATATGCTTTTCCTTTAATAGTAGCAGTGACTCTACCATCTTCATACGTAATGTAAACAGGCATGGCATTTGCTCCGGATGGAGCTGTAGAGACTGCTTTCATCCCATCAAGGAACCACTGTGGTGGTGTGTTATCTGAGGTAAAGAATTCCGTTATAGGTTTTTTCTTCCGTGCCCCGATTCGTGTATAGATCTCCTGCTCTTTCTCAGAATATGTTTCTTTGGCGTACCCTATAGGGATGACACCGATGAGTTCTTCACCTTCAGCATACTGAGCTTTGGTATGCTCGGAGTCGTAGGTCAAGGTGATCCAGCAGGTAGCTAATCCCATGGCAGTCGCCTCTAAGACGAATCTTTCCCCAAAATAACCGACTTTCTCCAGCATATCTGGTTCTGAGGTATTTCCAACGATCGATATATAGTTCTGAACACCTGAGAAGGCACCATAAGTCTTCTTCATGTCAAAGAATGCTTCTGGAGCAGCAATGTTCAACTGCAGATTCAAGGATCCATCCTTGTTACCTATAGCTAATAGTTCATTGAGTCGTTTCTTAGTCTCTTCTTCGATCGGTCTATCAATATAGGCCCTATTGGATCTTCTTTTATCTATCGGTTCTAATAATGCTTCATACATAGTCTTTTCCTCTTTATTTAACGAACCCACTGAATCACATCTTCTGCCGTATGTCGAGTTCTAGGGAAGGGTGAATCTTCTTTTCTGTATCCGAAGGCTAGCATAGCTGCTACTCCGAAATGCTCAGGATCGATGATCTTCTCCTTTGCGAGGAGTTCCTCAACTTTGTTCCTATCAAATCCTTCGATAGGACAGGAGTCTATACCAATTTGTGCCGCACTTGTCATCATGTTTGCGAATGGAAGATAGACCTGTCTGCATGCCCAATCAAATAGTTTCCTATCATCTGTGAGGTCGAACTCCTTCTGCTGGAAGTTACCAAAGAAAGCCTGTTTTTCTGCATCGACTTCAGCAGGGAGACCATCTACTACCTGTGATTTCCATTCGAGGTATTGGGACCCGGGTCGTAGATCTACTGCTTTTCTTGCGAGAAGGATCACAAAGTGACTTGCACCAGGTAGTTGTTTCTGTGCACCCCAGCTAGGTCCCATCAACTTCTCTCTTATCTCAGTATTCTGGACAACAACGAACTTCCATGGTTCATATCCGAATGAACTAGGAGATAGTCTTCCTGTTTCAAGGATGAACTCAAAATCATCATCTGGTATCTTCTTATCTGCTTGAAACTGTTTTATTGCTCTTCTGTATTCATATGCCTGTAGGATCTCTTCTTTTCTCTCTTTCATCTCTTTTCCCTTTACTTCTTATAGTGAATTTCATGCTGCTACACCATGAAGGAACTCAGTCTCTCTCATTTTGATGTCTTGCTTCATACGGTGAAGCTACCTCTATGCATGATCTTCATGTTCAGTGTAGCCTGTATCGTTAGAAAATGAAATTTCTGATTGACAATCATGTATTTTCAATTTCGTTTATGATGCATATATTACTAATATATACAAATAAGTCAAGTATAAACAAAAAAGAGTGGTAGATACAAAAAGTATACTGTAAATAGCATAGTATTTAAGCTAAAAATAATTCTAGGAGGTGTTTTGCCATGATCGAAGAGATTTAAAGATATTCTAGGAGGTTCTTTCTATAGTAAGTTTCTTACGTATGGAAGATACAGATCATTGCAAACTTGCATGAATCAAGTAATTGGTATTAATGCTGTTCTATCTATTTTCACCGTAATCATCTAATATATTTCGGACTTTCGAAGCGAGTTCGAATATTGAAAAGGGTTTTGACCAGTGGGTTGATATGTTGTATCTCATCAGAGAGTTCCCGACCGTTCATTCCTGGTAGTATCACATCCCTCATGAGAAGGCTGATCTCTTTGATATGTTCTTTGTAGAGGTCTATGGCTTCATTTCCTGCATGTGCGATCAAGACCTTATCTTGGTTGATAAGATCGTTGGAATCCGTTGCAGCTTTTTGACGTATCAAGAAGAGCTCAAAGACAGAACCTCGCCCTAGTACACTTTCTACATTAATATACCCACCGTTCTGTTTTATGATCCCATATACTGAGGAGAGTCCTAAACCAGTACCCTTATATAATTCTTTTGTGGTGAAGAAAGGCTCGTATATCTTCTTCAAGATGGATTGCTCCATACCAATCCCATTATCACGTACTGTGAGAACAACATATTCCCCTGGGGTAAAATAGTGCTTGTCTAAGCACTACTTTTCAGCTATGAGCCTATTCGCTGTTTTGATCGTGATCTCTCCATCCTCTTTGATTGCATCTCTAGCATTGATACAGAGGTTGACGAGTATTTGATTCAACTGTGAAGGGTCTATCTGCACTGGCCAAATAGTCTCAATTGGGTCCCATACGAGATTGATTTCTTCTCCAATAAGATGCTTGAGCATATTCATCATATCTTGAATACTAGGATTAAGGTCTAAGACTACAGGTATGATTGTCTGTTTACGTGCAAATGCAAGTAATTGTTGGGTAATATCCTTTGCTCTATTCGCAGCATCAAGAACCTGATTCAGATTATATGAAAGGGATTCGTTCTCGCTGTTGGCCTCTCTGGCCATCTCAGTATAACCGATGATAACACTTAGCATATTATTAAAATCGTGTGCTACACCACCTGCTAGTCTTCCTACTGATTCCATCTTCTGAGATTGCTGGAACTGTGCCTCTAATTGTAAGTTTTCCGTGATATCTCGTTTTACTGCGACGAAATTCATGATCTTCCCGGAATTATCAAAGACTGGAGAGATTGTAGGGGATTCAGTGAACAAGCTACCTTCTTTGCTCTTATTTATGATTGTTCCTGACCAGATCTATCCACGGTTTATGGTATCCCAAAGGTTCTTATACCCTAAATTCCCCGCATTTTTACAGTATACGGCTTCAGTTGTTTTGACTGT
>CAZLZY010000071.1:0-9641 GCA_964564075.1 uncultured Spirochaetales bacterium | reverse complement strand
ATCAGTTGATGAGGTAGAAGCTTCTTTCAGAGAATCGATCGATGATTATCTCTTATGGTGTGAAGAAGAGGGGATGGCACCCGATAGACCCTACTCTGGGAAATTCAATGTTCGGATCTCTCCAGGATTGCATAAGGAGCTCGTAGGGTATGCTAAGATCAGGGATCTGTCTCTGAATAAGTTCATTGAAGATGTCCTAGAACGTGAAGCCAAATACCTGAAGAATAAGAAGTGAGCTACTTCACGAAGACTAAGAAATGCCTTACCCTCATATCGAGGAATACCTATTTCTTTTGTTCTTTGATAGCTCGTTTCTGCTCATACATCCTCTGATCAACACAATGATAGAACTCATCGAAAGTCACCTCGGCAAAGGCCTGATATACACCGGACCCAGCAGCTACTACCAGTCTTTGGGGGAAAGACTCTGACTTCTTGATAAGTTCCAGCTTGAAAACATGGATTGCATGATTATATATTTCTTCTTGAGTATCCTTGAAAAGTACAGCGAACTCATCACCACTAATACGATAACAAGTACCAAATTCATTAAATGAAGCATTCAGAGCGTCATACACAGCTGCTATAGCCTTATCTCCTGTAACATGTCCATACGTATCATTGATTTTTTTCAATTCATTCAGATCAAATAGAATAAGTCTGAACTCGGAGGTCTCTTGTTGGTTCATATGGGAAACCAAGTCACGATCGAAGGCTGCTCTGTTAAAGCCTCCAGTCAGGCTGTCCTGATAGGCGAGTTTCTGATAGAAGAGCGTCTCATTCTTCTTGATCATCAAGGTATTGATATAAGAGATAGAATCAGCAGCAAGGAGTAGATAGAAAACCATAACACCAATCGAGATGAAACTTGATTGGAAATCAAATAACTGAAAGAAAAAGAGGAGTATCTCAGGGGTGACAAAGGCCAAAAATATGATGAAGTAGATAAGGAGCCTGAGAGCAGACTTGTTAGATCTCTTGATCACTTCATACAACAGGGTCCAGATTATGAACAAAGCAGAGATTATTACGAGGGTTAACGTGATGCTGTTAGAATTGATGTAGAATACTGTTCCTGTAACCTGCAGAAATAACATGGAAACCAATTGAAGGCCGAAAATAGCAGAAATAGCTGAATAGAACCCCTTGAATTTCTCATGTACGTTTTCACGTATATAGAGCAACAGAGGAATAGGCATGAAAGCGACTGTAAGGTATCCGATACTGCCTATAAAGAATCTGTTTCCGGTGAAGATCTGCATGATCCTCGTCTCTGAAAGTAGCCAGAATCCTACGGCGATAGCAAATTCACCAAGAAGCAGAATACGGGTATCAGCATTGATCTTTCTCGTTAGCGGGGTGATAAAGATCAAGACTATCCCTACCAGTATGAGAAAGAATGAGATGATGAAATCAAGGAATCGATCGCTCAACGAGTCTATAAGCAGAGATTCACCAGTTCCGAATGAGATAGCATTCACGAGACCTGAGAACACCTGCACAGGAGAGGAGAATGTGATTCTCAATGTCTCACCCTCTGTATCGATAGGAATATGTACGAAATACCAGACACTCGGGTAGGGATCATAGAACCAGGTTGATCGGTCTTTGATATCTTCTTGATAGATCAATTGTTCGCCGATGTAGACTGAGGCACTCATCATCGATGCCCGGATCCTGATGACAGAACCTGCCTCATCAGCCGTTATTATCCTGCGTGATATGGTATATGGGGTATTGGGAGGAATGTCCAATTTCAGAGGTAGCTGGGCATCTTGGATTACTTCATCACCATAGGTCACCATCCATTCATCATTTAGATCCTGAACCTGTCCTCCTAGGCTGAAGTTCTTTGCGCTGATTGACATGAAAAACGCAATAAGCACGAGTAAGAGTAAAACAAAGAGAAGGTGAGACAAGTTCAGTATGCTTTTTTTATCAAGAGCCATCTGTTACTACTTTAGTCATATTATCTCAAGCATAAATCTACATACCTTATTTAGCAAGGTATTATGTGAGATTAGTGAAATCTTTTTTAAAGAGAGGGATGGTAGTCTATGTGGTAAATGGTATTCTTTGACAGGGCTAGAGTAAAGGTTCATATATAAAAACAGCTGCTCAGCTTAAGGCTAGAGCAGCCGTTTCTGTAACCCTTCATTACATCTTATCTCTTATAGTCTGGTAGCTTCCTGACCATAGGTGTTGAGTTATTCAAATGTTTGATCGCCTCGATAGCTGCTTCGGCCGCACTGGTCGTCGTAGTATAGGGGATCTTCATCCTTAGAGCTTCTGTTCTAATATCATCATCGCTCTTCTTAGCCATGAAGCCCATAGGGGTATTGATAACAAGATCTACACGGTTGTTCCTGATATTATCGATGATGTTCGGATGTCCCTCATGTACTTTGAGAATGATCTCACATAAGATACCGGCATCATAGAGGTCACGTGCTGTACCTCTTGTTGCAGTGATGGAGAAACCTAGAGCCTCAAATGCCTTGGCTATTGGGATGATGGTCTTTCTATCTCGTTTGTTCACTGAGATGAATACCTTTCCACTATGAGGGAGTCTATTCCCTGCACCGATCTGAGATTTAGCGAAAGCCTCACCAAAACTAGCCCCGGAACCTTGGACTTCGCCAGTGGATCTCATCTCTGGCCCCAATACCGGATCGATATCACTGAAACGATCGAATGAGAATACTGCCTCTTTGACTGCCCAGCCGGTAGTACAGGTACCCATCCCTATCCCATTATCCTCTACGAGTCCCTGTGTTTTCAGGTCTTTTCCCAGCCAGATCTGAACTACTGCATCGATCAAGTTGATACTGGAGTTCTTTGAGAGGAATGGTATCGTCCTAGATGCTCTAGGATTCACTTCGAGGATATAGAGTACCTCATCCTTCACAGCGAACTGGATATTAAGAAAACCTGTGATCTTAGTCTCTCTTGCGATAGCTACTGCTGCCTGCTTCATCTCCTCGATGATAGCCTCTGATGACTTATAGGGAGGGAATACACATGCAGAGTCTCCCGAGTGAACCCCTGCAGCTTCGATATGCTGCATGATCCCACCGACATAGACATGATATCCATCAGAGATGGCATCAAGGTCATATTCGAATGCATCCTCTAAGAATTGGTCAACTAAGACAGGAGCCTTAGAGGAGATGGTGATACCCCTCTGGAGGAACTCTTCAAGCTCATCATCATTATAGGCGATGAACATACTTCTGCCACCTAAGACGAATGAAGGTCTCAAGAGTACCGGGAACCCGATCTCATGAGCAGAACTTCTTACCTTCTCATAGGTCCCGGCCATTCGATTGATAGGCTGTCTGAGTTCGAGTCTATTGATAAGAGCTGAGAACTTCCCTCTATCTTCAGCGTCATTGATACTGTCCATACTAGTCCCGACAATGCGAGCACCGGCCTCCTCGAGTCTCTCAGCCATATTCAGAGGAGTCTGCCCACCTAATTGGATGACTACATCCTTGACCTGTTCCTTCTCCATGATGGCAATGACATGTTCTGCAGTAAGAGGTTCCAAGTAGAGTCTGTCTGAAGTGTTGTAATCTGTAGATACGGTCTCAGGATTTGAGTTTATCAGGATCGCTTTCTTCCCATGGTTCTGGTAGGAGAGAGACGCCAATGTACAACAGGTATCGAACTCGAGGCCCTGTCCGATCCTGTTCGGTCCACTTGCTAGGATGATGATCCCCTCAGGTCCTATGGGTTCTCCTTCATCGATCTCCCCATAGGTCGAGTAGAAGTAGGGGGTCTGAGCTGAGAACTCTCCTGCACAGGTATCTACAAGATGGTATACCGGTTTGATATCATGAAGAGCTCTATCCTGTATGATCACTGATTCTGAAGTATCTAGTAGTGTTGCGATCCTCTTATCTGAGAACCCCATCCTCTTAGCCTCAAGAAGAAGTGATCTCTTCTGAGGCTCTGATGCTTCACTATAGGAGTCTATCAGTTTGTTCTCAAGCTCGATCTGTCGAGTCATCTGATAGAGGAACCATCTGTCGTAACCTGTCTTAGCAGAGATCTCCTCTATGGACTCTGCTCCGGTCTGTTTCAGTTTTGTATATATTGCGAAGATCCGTAAAGGATGGGCAGAGGTGAGGATCTTCTCGATCTCCTCAGCTGAGAACCCTACGAGCTCTTCAAGGCCTTGAAAGTCTCGTTCAATTGCACGAATCGCTTTATTCAATGCCTCATTGACCGTTCTTCCGATCGCTAGGGTCTCCCCGACACTCTTCATCTGAGTCCCAAGAGCTGAGAAGCCCATGGGAAATTTTTCCAATTCGAATCGTGGTACTTTTACTGCACAGTAGTCAAGAACCGGTTCGAAGCAGGAGGCTGTTACTCCTGTGATCTCGTTGATGACCTCATCGAGAGTGTATCCGACTGCAAGTTTTGCAGAACATCGTGCGATCGGGAAGCCTGTAGCTTTACTGGCTAGGGCAGATGATCTTGAGACTCTTGGGTTCATCTCGATGACGATCAATCTGTCACTGTCTGGTTTCATAGCGAATTGTACGTTCGAGCCTCCGCAGTCGACACCGACTGCTCGGAGAATATCGATAGCTGCAGTCCTCATGGTCTGGTATTCACGGTCAGAGAGGGTCTGGATCGGTGCGATAGTGATACTATCTCCCGTATGGATCCCCATAGGATCGATGTTCTCGATGGAACATACGATGATCGCATTATCTGCATGGTCTCTCATGACCTCTAACTCGAACTCTTTCCAACCGATCAATGACTCCTCAACAAGAGCTTCACCTGTAGGACTTGCATGAAAAGCTTTTTCCATCAGAGGGATAAAATCCTCTTCTGTCTCTGCAATACTCCCGCCCATACCGCCAAGGGTATAGCTTGGTCTGATGATGATCGGTAGTCCGTTCTTCTCTTTGAAAGCCATTGCGCCCGCGATCGTACTCACGAGAGAGGAGTGAGGAGATTCAAGACCCAATCCTGCGACGACCTCTTTAAAAGCCCCTCGGTCTTCAGCAAGGGTGATGGAGGCTATGCCAGCACCTATGACCTCCACCCCATATTTCTCAAGTACTCCGGCTTTTGCAAGCTCTAAGGTAAGATTAAGACCTGTCTGCCCCCCCATCGTGGTGAGAACCGCATCAGGTCTCTCGTTCTTTATGATCTCTTCTACATACTCGACTGATAATGGTTCCATGTAGATACTGTCGGCAATTCCGGGAGTCGTCATCACGGTAGCAGGATTAGGATTGACAAGAATGACTCTATAACCCTCTTCTTTTAATGCCTTGACTGCCTGTGTTCCTGAATAATCAAACTCGCAGGCCTGTCCGATGATGATCGGACCACTTCCTATGATCAATATAGATCGTATATCTTTTCTAGCCGGCATATATCCTCCTAGGATTGTTTAGCTTGAGTTATTACAGCATCAAAGAACCAGCTACCATCATGAGGCCCTGGTGATGCCTCCGGATGGAACTGAACCGACATGATAGGGAGCTTCTTATGTTTTAGTCCCTCTACTGATCGATCATTCGCATTTAGGAACCAAGGTTTGAAATCTGCTGGAATCGAGTCTGGGTCAACTGAAAACCCATGGTTCTGAGAGGTGACGAAGACCTTTCCGGTCTCTTCATCTCTGACCGGATGGTTCCCTCCATGATGACCGAAGGCCATCTTGAAGGTCTTAGCTCCGATCGCCTCAGCGATAAGCTGGTGGCCTAAGCAGATCCCATACAGAGGCATCGTACCGATACACTTCTGTATCATCGCTATCTCCTTCTTCAATACTGCCGGGTCTCCCGGTCCGTTTGAAAGGAATAGTGCCTGTATCCCCGAGGTGCTCAGCTGTTCATAGGTCACATCTGATGGGAAGAGGATGACTTTCACATCCCGTTTTACCAGCTCTTCTATGATCGAATTCTTAATCCCATAATCAATGAGTCCCATGGTGAGTGAACCAGTAGGATGTATAGTCAGACTCTTCTGAGTCCCTACATCAGTGATGAGGTTCTGTCCCTCCATGGAAGGTTGTTCTTTTAACCAGTCAATGACTATTGATCTCTCTTCTTCATTCAACGTCTCTTGTTCAGGTGCTACGATCACACCATTGAGACTCCCATGATCTCTTAAGGATAGAGTAAGTCTTCTCGTATCTATATCAGAGATCCCCGAGATCCCTTCACGGTTCATAAAGGAATCCAATGATTCTCTACCTGGAGGTAGGGGGCCTTCATAGTAGTCTCTGACGATCAGCCCAGAAGATTTGATCTCGTGCAGAGAGGCTCTCTGTTGGGGGCCTCCCTCTGACCAGGCTCGATCAGTCCCATAGTTCCCAATATGAGGGTAGGTCATAAGTACTAACTGACCGGTATAGGAGGGGTCAGTAAGGATCTCATGATATCCTGTCATACTCGTATTGAAAACAACTTCTCCACAGCCTGAACTGATCGCGCCTGTAAGTTCGCTCGGCTTGACCGGAGGAGCTCCAAAGGATCTACCTTGATACATGGTCCCATCTGCTAGGACTAGATACGCAGTATCCATTATGACTTCCTTGTTAGTTTCTGTATAATTTATGCATAAATATACAATAAAAGTGTATATCATGAATATAAATTGGTAGGATAGTACCTATTAATACATATTTATGCAACACATAAAGAGGAGGTTTTTGGGTATTTGTTGCAATAGTTTATCTATCTGCAACACTTTTCAGGAGGTGCTATTCTCTTGCTGTCTAAAGCGTCTTGGAGTAGTCCCTTCGATACGTTTGAAGATGGAACAGAAATAACTCTCACTGTCATACCCGACCATCTTCGCGATCGCAGATATCCTCATATTGGGATACTCACAGAGAAGTGATTTGCTTTTGTTTATACGAAAAGTATTTATATACTCGAATGGCCGACATTGAACTGCCTTTTTGAAGAGTATACAGAAGTGCTGAGGTGATACTTTGATCTCAGAGGCGAGCTCTAAGATCGTGATCGGTCGCATATAGTTATTCTCTATATAGGAGAAGACCTGACGTAATCTATTGTGCTGGACCTCAAAAGATCCATCTCCGGTGATGTGTACATAGCGATACAGACGAAGAATGTATGAATATACAAGAGCTGATGCTTCAAGACCTTTCATAGGTAGATCTGACTGTAGGATGAAAAGAGCCTTCTCGATCATATTCTCTAAGATAGTCGGATCTGAGATCGTGAAGAAATCTGATTCAGTCAGACCAATCGTATGAAGCATCGGAATGATATGAGAACCACCAAAAGTGAACCATGAGACAGTCCAAGAGTCTCCTAGTGCATGATAGCTGTGGGAGACATTGGGGTAGAGCAGGATAGCTTCACCTGGCTTCACTCGTTTTGTAACTTTATTAATAGTCACCTCTCCGTCTCCATCAAGAAATTGGATCCACTGAAAATAGGGATATCCAAAAGGACGGTCTATTGGCTCCTGTTCATATATAGCTCCAGCCCCTACAAGATAATAGGGTAGTTGCTTCTCAAGCTCTGAAAGGATCGAGAACTGATTATTTGGTTTTTCCATATTCATATTTTAATATAATTATGAGGATAATGCAAATAATATCCACATTCTATCTGAGATCCCGCTTTGTTTATAAGAATTTGAAATAGTAAGCTACGTTGAAAGATGTTTAAACAAGATTTTGTTGGGATTAGATGAAAATAATGATAAAGCATAGAAAATAGTATCATTGACGGCTCAGAATAGCAGTATATAATATGAATATCCTTATATTTATGGGATGTAAGAAAGTCAAGGAGGACTAAATGAAAAGGTTAGGTTTAGCTCTAATGGTCGTAGTATTCATGATTACTGCGTTGCCTGTATTCAGTGCAGGTCAAGCTGAGACAGCTTCAGGATCAGAAAAGTCGATTGTTATTTATAATTCAATGAACGGAGACCCTGAACCACGAAGGGTCGATGAAGCTTTAGTTGAAGAGTTCAAAGCAGAGAATGGTGACATAGAAGTTGTTCACAGTATTATTGCACATGAGGATTTCAAGACAGCGATTCGTGCATATCTCACAGCTTCAACACCACCAGATGTATTAACATGGTTTGCAGGGAACAGAGCACGTTTCTTCATAGACAAAGGTCTTATCATGGACATCAGTGATGTTTGGGAATCAGAAGGATGGAACGATTCTTATGCTAAGAGCTGGCAGGCAATGAGTTCTGTAGATGGAAAACAGTATTTCCTTCCTACCGCATGGTACTGGTGGGCAGTATATTACCGACCAAGTGTATTCGATAAATATGGATTGTCAGAACCACAGAACTGGGACGAACTCATGAACGTATGTGAGACTCTCGTTGATAACGGTGTGACACCATTCACTATCGGAACGAAATACCGATGGACTGCAGCTGCATGGTTCGATTATCTCAATATGAGAATAAATGGACCTGAATTCCACATCAATCTGATGATCGGAAAAGAGAGTTATGCAGATGAAAGAGTCAAAGATGTTTTTGAGAAATGGGGAATGATGATCGATAAAGGCTACTTCATCGAGAATCCTGCTGCATATGCATGGGCAGAAGCAATCCCTTTCATGGCTGATGAGAGTGCCGGAATGTACTTGATGGGAGATTTCATCCGAGATTCAGTACCAGCATCAATCGCTGATGATATTGACTTCTTCAGATTCCCAGTGATGGATGCTTCTATACCTATAGGTGAAGATGCTCCTACTGATGGATATTTCATCGCTGCTAACTCACAGAACCCTGAAGAGGCTAAGAAGCTTCTTGCTAAGTTCGGTTCACAGGCTGCTCAGGAATTCTCTGCTCAGGAACTTGGTCGACTCCCAACCAATGGTGATGTTGATACGAGTATGTTCAATGAATCTCAGAAGAAAGGTATCGATATGATCAATACTGCCGACTTCGTCGCTCAGTTCTACGATCGAGACACTACTCCAGAGATGGCTGATGAGGGTATGAATGCATTCATGGAATTCTGGGATAAACACACTACTGCTGACATCGACAGGATCTGTGGTCGATTAGAAGAGGTTCGACAGGAAGTATTCGCAGAATAATTTAGGGAACAAGATATGATTCAGGGGGTAGATCACTCTACTCCCTGTTCTTATCTATATAGGTTTATTATGGGAAAGACAAAGAAAGCTTCATTATTCAATCCATGGGCGCCATGGTTCTTCTTAGCCGTTCCGCTACTGGTCTATGTTGTATGGGTCATCGGTCCGATGCTCTATACCTTTTTTTTGAGCCTGACGAAATGGGATGGCCTATCTAGTCCGGTCTTCATAGGGCTAAAGAATTACCAGAAGCTCTTACATGATCCGGTATTCTTTATCTCATTGAAGAATAACTTCGTCTGGATAGCCTTCTTCATCACCGTACCGGTAATCCTTGGTCTAGCATTGGCAATGGCACTTAACAGAGATATCAAGGGGTCGAAGGTGTTCAAAGCATTCTTCTATTCTCCAATGGTATTATCACTAGTTGTCTGTGGACTCATCTGGTCATGGCTCTACAATCCATCACAGGGGCTCATCAATGCAGTCTTAGAATCGATGGGTCTGGACTTCATGGCTCAGGGATGGCTTAGTGATCCAAAGTATGCATTAGGA
>CAZLZY010000070.1:0-9693 GCA_964564075.1 uncultured Spirochaetales bacterium | reverse complement strand
TCAGCCTATGTGAAGATATCGGAAGGCTGTAACCACCGTTGCCGTTATTGTGCGATCCCATTGATCAGGGGCTCCCTGCGAAGCCGAACGAAAGCGGATGTGTTACGTGAGGTAGAAGAGCTCATCAGTCATGGGGTCTATGAGATAAATCTCATAGCTCAGGACCTAGCAGCCTTCGGGACCGATAGAGGACCATCTGAGTTCTTGGAACTCATGGATGAGATGTCTTTGCTTCCAGGCAAGTTCATCATCCGTATGCTCTATATTCATCCTGATGATTTCCCTAAAGACCTTCCTGCTCTTGTCAATGAGCGAGAGAAGATCGTTCCCTATTTTGATGTACCATTTCAGCACGCCTCTGTACCTGTCCTCAGAAAGATGGGCAGGACCGGTGATGCGAAGTCATACCTTGCTATGGTAGAGTCCATACGAGCAGAAGTCCCAGATGCAGTGATCCGGTCAACGTTCCTCCTTGGATTCGTGAACGAGGATGAAGCGGCTCGAAAAGAGCTCCTTGATTTCATCACTGCTGCGAAGCTTGATTGGGTTGGTAGTTTTATCTATTCATTAGAGGAGGGGACACCCGCCTTCGAAGATAGAGATGAAGAGACCCACGAAACGGTGGTCAGTGATGCCGAGCGGTTCAAGCCGAGATTGGAGGAGATCCAAGAAGCGGTGACGACCGCACAGCTCGAACGCTGGGTAGGACGGGAGTTCGATGTTCTGATCGAAGAGATCATCCCTCATGAGGATCTTCTGATCGGACGAATGCCGCTTCAGGCGCCAGAGGTCGATGGACTTACGGTAGTTATTTCTGATGACGGGAAACCTGGAGATGTCATGAGATGCAGGATCACACGAGTGATCGGAGTGGATCTAGAAGCAGTACCCGTTAGCTGATCTCTACCTATTATATATAAGGATGGTGTATGCCAACTACAGAAGAATACCTACAGATGCTTAACGAGCAACAGAAAGAAGCCGTGCTCGAACATACCCACCCCCTGCTAGTCCTTGCCGGGGCAGGATCAGGTAAGACGAGAGTGATTACCACGAAGATCGCCTACTTCATCGATGAGCTTGGTTGCGATCCTAGGTCTGTCTTAGCAGTCACCTTTACCAATAGGGCTGCCATGGAGATGAAGGAGCGACTGAGAGTGATGGTCGATGGAGCTGAGTTCGCATCAGTAAGGACCTTTCACGCCTTCGGTGCATGGCTCCTGAGACGTTACTCGAATGAGGCCGGGCTCTCTGACCATTTCACCATCTATGATGATGAGGATGCGGTGACCCTGCTTCACAGCATCTATCCCGATTATAAGAGAAAAGAACTCAAACCCTATGCGAAGTGGATCAGTAAAGCCAAGGATTATTGTCTTACTCCAACTGATGATCTCAGCGCTATCACCTTCGATTCTAAATTCCCTAGGATGTATGAGGGGTATGAGAAGAAGATACGTTCCGTTGGGAATGCTGACTTCGGAGACCTCATTAAGAAGAGCGTGGAGTTGCTACAGCAACATCCACATATTCGAAAACAGGTATGTAGCCGTTTTCGTGTCATCTTAGTAGATGAGTATCAGGACTCCAATGCAGCACAGTTCAAACTGCTTCAGCAGCTATTCACCCCTAACACCTTTCTCTGTGTCGTAGGTGATGATGATCAGTCGATCTATCGATTCAGGGGGGCAGAGTTGAAGAATATCTTGAACTTCCCTGATCATTTCCCTAATACGAAGATCATCACCTTAGAACAGAACTATCGTTCTACCGGGACGATATTGGCCATTGCGAGTGAGGTCGTGAAGAACAATAAGGGACGCCACAAGAAAGTATTACGAACAGAGCGAGAGCAGGGGGATAAAGCATCCCTGAACTTCTTTGATGATCAATATGCTGAGGCACAATACTGTGCTGATATGGTATCCCGTGATCATCGTTATGATGATACGGCTATCCTCTATCGAACCAATGCTCAGTCGGCAGCTTTCGAGACGGTGTTCATGAAACGTAAGATCCCCTATAAGATCATCGGAGCTCTCAAGTTCTATGATAGAGAGGAGATCAAAGATTCATTGGCATTACTCTCATTGTGCCTCAATCCATTTGATGAGGTCGCATTCAGACGAGTGATCAACAAACCAGCTAGAGGGATCGGAGCCTCTTCGCTCGATAAGATCATAGTAGAGGCTTCACAGTCCCGTGGGAACTGTATGGAAGGCCTCTCTTCATCAATCGATACGATCCTGAAGGGGAAGGCAAAGGGTGGTGCTACTGAATTCCTTGCCTGCTATAACAGAGCTATGGTGCGGCTTGATGAGATGGAACTATCCTTCTTCACCCAGGAGACCCTTACGGAGTTCGGTGTACTTGATTACTATCGACAACAGGATAAGATCGCATCGACTCAGAAACTCCTGAACCTTCAGGAGTTCGTCAACGCTATCTCATTATATGAAAAAGGCAGAATGGGGCTTGCAGCTTTTCTTGAGACCTTAGAGCTAGATCCTTCGACTGTCGGAAAGAAGAATCCTCATAATCAACCCGGTGTCACGCTGATCACTATGCATAACACCAAAGGTCTAGAGTTCGATAGAGTCATTATCTCAGGTATGGAGGAGGGGCTTTTTCCCGGTCGTGCCAATGAGAGTGATGATGATATAGAAGAGGAGAGACGTATCTTCTACGTGAGTATCACTCGTGCACGAGATGAGCTCTACTTCACCGCCTGTAGACGACGTTCTATCTGGGGAAAGACACAATACCAGATCCCCTCTCGTTTCCTTGATGAGATACCAGAAGATCATGTGATAACCGTAGGACGATCTCCTATGAGTTATGGGGGAGCAGGAGCTTATGGCTCTAGTCCTCGTGCTGTCTATACTCCTGCAACTGAGCGGTACCGTAAACCGGAGCCCTCTGCATTCGCTAAGAGTATCGCAACTGATGCGAAGAAGACGTCTTCTCCAGCTGATAACGCTGGGGGTAAGTTCCACCAGGGCGATAAGGTATACCATGATGCATATGGTACTGGCTATATAAAGACATCGGTAATGGAGCATGGACGGGAGAAGGTGACAGTCCAATTCGAATCCGGTGGAGAAAAGACGTTCCTTCCCAAGTATGCACCGCTTGAGAAGATTGCGAATGACTGGTAGTATACGTTCATGGGAAGATCAGTGAACTCAGATGCATATATCATGCCTATCATCGTACGATCGAGAGGGTATAGATTATACGACCGGAAAGGTCGTCGATATATCGATCTCTATCAGAATAATGGGCGTGCAATACTCGGACATAGACCTCCGGGGATTTCTCAAGCGATAAAATCGACAGTTTCTCGAGGTTTATTTGCAGAATATCCCTCAATCTACGATGGAAGGCTTGAAAAAATATTAAAACTCATGTTCACTGACTATCCAGTATTTCGTTTATATGCGAATAGAGAACGGACCATGGAAGCTCTCTCGTTAGCATTGGGTAAACGGATTCGAGGATCACAGATCCTCGACCCCGCTATGACGCCTGATACTCATGGGCAGATCATGTATTGGAGACCATTCATCCCGGAGCAGCAGGTTCAGCCAAACCTACTTCTACCAACTTTCCCTTTCCCGGGGAGTTTCGCTCCACAGGTTGTTTGTGTTCGAGATACGGAACTGCTAGCGAAGATGCCTCCTTCCGATATGCTCTCTCCATTTCTCCTGGATGTGCTTATTAAGACCATATCAGCTTTGATAAGGACGATGCACAGCCCTGCAGGATATGGTTCAGAGTTTCAGAGGATGTTAGATCTCCTTGAATGGGATCGACGGGGTCCGTATATAAATACAAGGCTTGATTCGGCAGCCTATATCGAAGTCTTCAAGAAGGCTTTGGAACAGGGGGTTTTACTACCTCCTGGAGAGAATTATCCGATCATCATCCCCAGAGAGTTCTCTGATGGTGAGATACAGGGTGTTCTCCGATTTGTGCGGTCGGTAAATGGAGCCTAGAAACAGAAAGGATCACACTCCTATCTGTCTATGAATGGTCTATCACAGAGTCGTGAGATATAGGACTTCTAACAAAGTCTCAAGCTTGCTCTTCTGTTGGTGTTGCACTCCCGTTGTCAACATCCTCAGTGACTGTGATCGCTCCTGCAGGACATGTATCCAGGACCTCCTGGAGTTTGAATTGCAGGATCTCATCGGTCTGTAGCTGATCTAGCATATGTTGCGAGATCTCAGCATGGTAACCGTTCATATAAAATAGTGTGGGAGCTATATGCTGGCAGATGCTGCATCCGGCACACTTGTTTGGATCTATCGTTATCTTCATATGCTAAAAGATACTGATGGAGGCTAAGGAAAGCAAGTGATTCAGAGCTGCAGGGTCTATAGGGATAGATGTGTCATTTTATGATACTCTACTGCTTTAGACTTCTTGACAATAAGTGGTATATATGAAAAGATACACCGCTATTACGCAGTAAAGCTATTTAATAAGAATAGGGTAGAAAATATGAAAACGATATTTGTGAAACCAAAAGACGTAGTTAAGAAATGGTATATAATTGATGCCGAAGGAAAACGTCTAGGTAGAGTGGCTGTTACGGCAGCTAATATTCTTCGTGGAAAGAATAAACCAGAATTTGCACCTCATCAGGATATGGGTGATTTTGTAATCATCGTGAATGCTGAGAAAGCAGAAGTTACCGGTGGGAAAGAGACTAAGAAGATCTATTATCGACACTCAGGATATCCAGGTGGATTGACTGCAGAAGCTTATAGAGACATGATCAAAAGAAAACCAGTATATCCAATGGAACATGCTGTTAGAGGTATGTTACCAAAAGGAAGATTAGGAAGAACTCTCTTCACTAATCTTAAAGTATATGCAGGAGTCGATCATCTACATGCGGCTCAGAAACCTATCAAGGTCGAATTTTAAGGGTTAGGGGCAAAATAATGGCAAATAATGTAAACCTTGCACTGGGAACAGGAAGAAGAAAAACTGCAGTAGCACGTGTCTACCTTCGAGAAGGTAATGGACAGATCAAGATCAATAACAGAACAGTTGATGAGTTCTTTGGCAACCCAAGTTTTGTCTTTGTGGTAAAACAACCAATGGACGTTACTGATACACTCACAAAGTTTGATATTGTGATCAATGTCAAAGGTGGCGGAACGTCAGGACAGGCAGGAGCTTGTCGACATGGTATCGCTAGAGCATTAGTTAACTTTGATGAGACGAATATCAAAGTTCTTAGAGCTAATGGATTCTTGACTCGAGACTCCAGAATGGTTGAACGTAAGAAATACGGACAACGTGGAGCAAGAAGAAAGTTCCAGTTCTCAAAAAGATAAACAGGGCGTATGTACGCTCGTATCAAAAGAGGAGCATCTGGCAGGGGTATTACCGCTGTATCAGAGGATGGCTCCTCTTTTTTTGTGCCCAAATCGGTGGCAGAGGATCATGCACTCACTAAAGGTCAAGAGCTCAATGAAGATGAGTTTGAAGAGCTTCGAGACAAGTGTCAGCTGATCACCGCAAAGCAGAAAGCCTTAGACCTCCTTGCTATGAGAGATCATAGTATCTCAGAGCTTAGAATAAAGCTTCAACAACGCTCCTTCCCGGAAGGAACCATCGAAACAGTCATAGTCTATCTTCTTGATAAGAGATACCTTGATGATACCCGGTTCGCTGAGCTCTGGATTCGTGCACGATTGAGAAAGAAGCCGGAGAGCAGACAGTTGCTGCTTGCAGGACTTATGAAGAAGGGTGTGAATCAGGATATAGCGAGGAATGCGATCGATACAGCTGCTATAGATGATGATGCGATCGTAGAACAGGCTGTCAGGAGATTCTCGAAACGTAATGATGAGGCTCAGAAGCTCATGCAACGACTAACAAGAAAGGGATTCCCTTATGGTCTAGTCAAGAAGTATGTGAACCAATACTTTTCAGAAGATGAATAATAATCCTTAAACACATTAATCACATACTCTCTCTCATTATTATATAAGATAGCTCATCTGAGACTTTTATGTATATGTAGTGATCTTTCTATGAGTGAAACCCTTACAACTCTATCTCTTTTACGATCTGGGAGATCTTCTCTTTAGGTGATCGGGTGGCGGTGGAAATGATCGGTATATCGATCCCTTCTATAAGTAAGCGTTTTGCTGTCTGGTGCTTCTATCCTTTCATAGTAGGATTCTCCTTACTAGAAAAGTGAACGGAGAATCATGCCGGTTGATTCAAGTAAAAAAATAAGGAGTGCCGAAGCACTCCTTGTGTTAGTCAGATAGACTGAAATTAACCTTTGATGTTGAAAGTCTTGATTCCTGGGAACTGTGCAGTACCTTCGAGGTAATCTTCGATTCTCATCAACTGGTTGTACTTAGCAAGTCTGTCAGATCGACTCATTGAACCAGTTTTGATCTGTCCAGTCTCGAGTGCAACTACGAGGTCAGCGATGAAGCTGTCTTCTGTTTCACCTGATCGGTGAGAAACGATAGCTGTGTAACCAGCTCTCTTAGCCATATCAACAGCTTCGAATGTCTCTGTAAGTGTACCAATCTGGTTTACTTTGATAAGGATAGAGTTAGCAACACCCATCTCGATTCCCTTAGCAAGTCTCTTTGTGTTTGTTACGAAGAGGTCGTCACCTACGAGCTGTACCTTGTCACCGATTCTATCGGTAAGAAGTTTCCAACCTTCCCAGTCATCTTCATCAATACCATCTTCGATTGAGATGATAGGATATTTCTCTGCCCATTCTGCCCAGTAATCAACCAACTCAGCACTAGTAAGTTTAGCACCTGTTGACCATTCCAGAACGTAAACTTTGTTCTCTTTGTCGTAAAGTTCTGACATAGCAGGGTCAAGAGCGATCATGAAATCTGCATCTCTTCCAGCTTTGTAACCAGCTAATTCGATTGCTTCGAGAATCACTTCACAAGCTTCTTCGTTTGATTTGAGATTTGGAGCGAATCCACCCTCATCACCAACTGCTGTGCTGTATCCTTTTGCTTTAAGAATAGTCTTAAGGTTATGGAAAACTTCTGCTGTCATCCGAACTGCTTCTCTGATAGATTTAGCTCCGACTGGCATTACCATGAATTCCTGGAAGTCTACTGAGTTATCAGCATGTGACCCACCATTGATGATGTTAGCCATTGGTACTGGCAGTACACAGGTGTGGTAGGCTCCAAGATATTTGAACAATGGTAATCCAAGGTAATCTGCAGCAGCTCGTGCTACAGCCATGGAAACACCGAGAAGAGCGTTAGCTCCTAGTTTTCCTTTGTTCTCTGTTCCGTCAAGTTCGATCATTGTTCGGTCGACGTCAACCTGATCAAGGGCATCTAGACCGATCAGTTCAGCTGCAATGATGTTATTCACATTTTCAACTGCTTTAAGAACACCTTTTCCTAAGAATCTTGTTTTGTCGCCATCTCGAAGTTCTACTGCTTCATGAACTCCAGTTGAAGCACCTGATGGTACAGCAGCTCGACCCATTGAGCCGTCTTCTAAGATAACATCAACTTCTACTGTAGGGTTTCCTCTTGAATCAAGAATTTCCCTTGCTTCGATAAATTCAATAATACTCATTGATAATACTCTCCTGAATAAGTTATTCACTACTAGAATATCTAATTTATTCCCTTCTAAGTCAAGGGGTAAGGCCTAAAGCTCTTTAGGATTACCCCTCTTGTAATCTGTTATTTACTTCCAATGAACTTAGCTGTACAATAATCACGATGAATAATACACAAGAAACACAATCCGATAATTATACGATACCACCACTGACAGATGAGCTGGTCTACCAGATCATCTTTTGTATGGAAGATCAATCCTCTAATTATATACTAGATCTTAGGACTGGTGTTCCGATCGCTACCGATTTGATACCTGCAGAGGATAAAGGGAATGACGAACGATTCTTAGAACATCCTTCATGGCGACCCTCTGATGGATTTCGTACCATGGAGAAGTTCGTCTCCTCATTACGAAACCCAATCTACCGTGATAAACTCCGTTCTGCTCTTGCACGAGGTAAAGGAGTATTCCGAGAGTTCAAGAATGTTCTGAAACAGGAACCTGCTGTAGAGAGACTCTGGTTCTATTATAAAGAACGTGAGATCAAGCAGAAGATCTATACTTGGTATGAACAACAGACTGAGATACTCTATCTGAAGAGTCTCGGTGAACCCGAAGAGAACATAGCAGATCTGATCCTCTCTGATTTTATCATTACCTATGATTATGATAAGTGGAAAGATCATATAAGAAAGATCGGAGAAGAGAGACTTGAGACGGAGTTCTCAGGGGTAGGGTATCCCATTGAACAACTCTTGTTTCAGGAATGCGAATCCTACTGGAATACTTTCGATGATTCCTGGTTGATGGTCTGTATCGAATCTCCTACAGGTGAGTTCGCAGGTTTCATCGGAGCTGCTCCAATCGGGATCGATGATTCTTCTCATATATATACAGTGAAGAATCTCTATGTCGAACCAACCTTCAGAGGTCTTGGCATGTTCAAGCTATTGATCGACACGCTTTGCAAGAAAGCTGCAGAGGTTCAGACTCATAGGATCATCATTGAACTTAGTGGTAGAGCTAGATCTTTAGCACCCTCTTTAGATAGAAGAGGCTTCGCTCTTATAAGTGAGAGGTACTCACTTGATATAGCTGCATGGAAAGATAATCAGAAACCAGAGTTTTAATTCGTTAATATTTAACTATTTATTGTATAAATATCGAATATTACTCGAATAAATTCATATTTATTTAACCAAAAAAGAAATTATGTGTTATAGTTTGTAGGGCGTCTTCACTTAGTGGTACGTCTATATATGGAGAGAATTATACTAATTTGGAGTCAGAACCTGTCAAATTCGTCAAAAAACTCATTAAAAGAGTAATTTGATTATTTCTTGACAGTAATAGGCTCGGTTGTTATAATTGTCGAAGTATAGCTTAATAAAAGGGATAAAATGCGGGTCTTTGGCCTGCCCCGAAATTTTTTAGGAGGAAGTATGAAAAAATTATCAATTGTACTTTTGGCACTGGTTCTTATCGGCGGTATGGCTTTCGCTGAAATCACTTTAACTGGAGAGGCATCTTTGGCTTTGCAATATGATCTGGATCAAGATGAATTTGGAATGGTTAATGGAACTGAAACAGGAGATGCTGAATTCAGTTTCACACTTGATTCAGCAGATGCAAGCGCTATGGGCGATGCAGATGTTTATGCTGTAATCGAAATGAGTGGATCTATCGATGTGAACATCGATGGAACTGATCTTGATGAAGATGATGATATCGAAGATGGAACAACTGACGCTGTAGCTGTTGAATTTGGTAATGAGATCGTAACATCTCTTACATTTGACAAGGCTATGATCGTTGGTGAAGATTGGTCAGTAAGTATTCTTGGCATGACAGATTCAATGGGCATGGCAGAATCTTTTGAACTTGATGGTGATGATGATCCAATTGATGAAGTATCAGGTGAACTCACAGTGGCAAATGGTGGAGTTGACGTAGTTTATGGTGATTATACAGTTGGTGTAGATTTCTATAGCACTGCTGATGATGATACAACAGCATTAGTTGATGAGGCAGAACTTATTTATGCACTTTATGCAGGTACTTCTATGGAAGTAGCTGATGGCGTGACTGTAGACCTTGGTG
>CAZLZY010000069.1:0-9705 GCA_964564075.1 uncultured Spirochaetales bacterium | reverse complement strand
TAGAATCTCTTTATGTAGGGTAGTGCCTCGATGAGCACATTTGCTTTTTCAATATATTTATCCATGAATGATTACTCCTTATGTCCTATATGCGCCGTTGATCTTCACATATTCATAGCTGAGGTCACATCCCCAGGCGGTTGCCTGACTAACTCCCTCTCCAAGCTCCATGGAGATGGTGATCTCCTTCTCTTGGAGAATCGATAGGGCATACTTCTCATCGAAGCTGACCGGTGCCCCCTCGGTGAGTAGGGTGATGCTCCCTGCATCACTACTGATAGCCAGGGAGACATTAGCTGGGTCGAAAGATACTCCAGAGTAACCGGCTGCACAGAGGATCCTTCCCCAGTTAGCATCCTCTCCGAAGAATGCAGTCTTCACCAGATTCGAGGTGATGATCGATTTAGCTATGATCCTAGCATCCTCTTTAGAGGCGGTTCCTTTGATGTTCGCTTCGATGAACTTCCCGGCGCCCTCTCCATCACGTACGATAGCTTTTGCCAGGTAGGTGTGAACAGCATCGAAAGCCTCTTTGAAGATCTCATGACTTGATGAATCTTCTGTGATCTCTTCAGTCTCAGAGGCTCCATTTGCCATGACGAGTACGGTGTCATTGGTACTTGTATCACCATCGACTGAGATCATATTATAACTGTCTGCTATGGAGTTCCCGACCATCTTCTGAAGCAGTTCACTTGATAGTGAAGCATCGGTCACGATGAAGGAGAGCATCGTCGCCATATCGGGATGGATCATTCCAGATCCCTTTGCGATACCTGCGATAGTCACAGGTTTGCCCGCTACCTCTATCTCGATGGCTATCTCTTTCTTGAATGTATCTGTGGTAAGGATCGCCATTGCAGCATCATCAGCATGAGCTGTGTCACCCTTTAGTTCCGGGATGATATCAGCGATCCCCTTCTTGATCGTCTCCATAGGGAGAGGGACGCCGATGACTCCTGTAGAACAGACACATACCTGTTCAGCTGTGATCTGTCCACCTAGAGCAGTCGCTGTCAATGCAGCCATCTGTTCACAGTCCTCTTCGCCTGTAATACCGGTACATGCATTGGCATTCCCACTGTTGATGAGGATAGCATGGGCTTTCTTATATCCCTTCACTATCTTCTCATCCCAGATCACCGGTGCTGCTCTGACTACATTCTGTGTGAATGCCCCGGCGATCGAGGCAGGCTTCTCACTATAGATGAGAGCTAGGTCCTTCTTTACTTTCTTTATCCCTGCATGAATTCCTGCAGCGGTATATCCTTTAGGGGAGGTGATCCCTCCGTCAATTATCTTCATAGTATCTTTTCCTCTACATGGGGAAGCCGGGCATAAGATCTAGCCCTGCATCTTCAGGAAGGTCACAGATGATGTTCATATTCTGAATCGCCTGTCCTGAAGCTCCCTTTACCAGATTGTCAATCGCACCACCTACGATGATACGTCCTGTTCTCTCGTCAATCTTGAATCCTATATCACAGTTGTTCGATCCCTTGACCCAACGGGTCTCTGGGAATATGCCAGGTGAAAGGAGCCGGACGAATCTCTCATTACCATAATGGGCCTGATAAGATGCGATGACAGCCTCTTGGGTCACACCCTCTTTCAGTGTTGCATAAGCAGTTATGAGGATACCTCTATTCATCGGGATGAGGTGAGGAGTGAAACTCAAGGTGATCTTCTTACCGGCAGCTTTGCTCAACTGCTCCTCGATCTCAGGTGTATGTCTATGGGTGGCAACCCCATAGGCTTTGACCGATTCATTGACCTCGCCGTATACGGTTCCTGTCACGGCTTTCCTTCCAGCCCCCGATACCCCTGATTTCCCATCGATGATGATCGTATCAGGATCGATGAGACCATCCGTGACGAGAGGTGAGAGACTCAAGATAGAGCACGTTGTGTAACAGCCGGGATTCGCTATGAGTCTTGACCCTTTGATCTCCTCCCTGAAGAGTTCACATAGACCATAGACTGCTTCAGGAAGCAGCTCTGGAGATCCGTGTTCAGTCTTGTACCAAGTATTGTAGACCTTCTCATCCTTGAGACGATAATCTGCTCCCAGGTCGATGACCTTGCAGGTTGAGAGTAACTTCTCTGTTACCTGATGAGAGGCGATCCCATGGGGAAGAGCGACAAAGAGCACCTCGCATCTTTTCGCAGCCTCTTCGATCGATATGTTGATGCAGATGTCATCCATATAGTTCAGTGCATTACCATAGATCGAACTGAAAGGTTTTTCATCATATGTCTGTGAGGTGATTACAGACAACTCTACCTCAGGATGATGATGGAGCAGACGAATGAGTTCTTGCCCCGTGTATCCTGTAGCTCCGATTATCCCAACCTGTATCATAATAACCTCTTTATGTATAAATATACGTTATAATTCCGTTTTTGTTGGATAATTATACAAAATAGAAAGGTTTTGTATAGTCTTATTGCATAAATATCTAATAACTTTTCTATTTATTTAAAACGAAATGTGATGTAGGAGCTTTGCATGGTAGAGATCTCGTACCTCTAGGGCCTCTTCAGTGATGATCCCATAGGATGGTGGGTTGTCTCCTCTCGGGGAGATCACTGAACCAGGGTTGAGAAGGAATAGCTGCGTATCCGGTAGTAGTGATATGTTGGGTCTGTGAGTATGGCCAGAGACGAAGATGGACTCTGGTGGTAGTAATGGGGGATGTCCAGGATTCATCAGGTCACCATGGGTCAGGAATATCGTACGGTCACCCATCAGGAACTCCTGGAATAAAGGGATAGGGAATCGTAAGACCTCTTTCTCCCATGATGAATCACAGTTGCCATGAACTGCGGTGATATGGTTTTTCAGAGAGTTCAGATCCTTTGCAAGTGTCTCACTATAGCGTGCGGTAATATCCCCTGCGATGAGGAGATGAGTTGCATGCTCTTTTTTATATCGCTTCAGCACTGCCTTGAAGGCGGAACTACTTCCGTGAATATCAGCTATGACCATATATCTAGGTGTTTCATCTTGCTTCATGGCCCCATGGTAAATAGAAACGGTGAATCATGCAAGAAGTTCATCAAATACTCATGAAGAAAGAGCTTGCGAAATCTAATTCTGAGTAATAGAATAGGAGGGGAGCATGAATGAAGTTGAATGATAGAGATTACCCATATGAAGTCTTTTCTTATATATACAAGCAGAATAAAAATTTATCATAAGATAAGGAGATATAATGTCTACAAAAACTTCATTCAGTGCTAGCGATGGAAAACAGATCTACTACTACACGTGGATACCCAGAGGGGCCATCCGAGGTGTCGTACAGATCGTACACGGTATGGCTGAACATGCTGCCCGTTATGACCACTTTGCCGTAAAGCTCAGAACTCAAGGATTTGCCGTCTATGCATGTGATCTCAGAGGTCACGGTTCTACTATCGAAGAACCAGCGGAGACTGGCTATTTTGGCCCTGAAGATGGGTGGTCTCGAGTCTCAGAGGATCTCTTCGAATTCACTGAGATCATCCGGTCAGCGAATCCAGACAGGCCGCTCTTTCTGTTCGGACATAGTATGGGCTCCTTCTTAGCACGTACATTGATGATCACCCATGGCTCCTCCTATGATGGTGTGATCCTATCAGGTACTGCATCAAGTCCAGGGTTCATGGGAACCGTTGGGAAGTTCATAGCACAACTTGCCGTAAAGAAAGATGGAGGTAAGGTACCAAACAAGATGCTCAACACTTTGAGCTTCGGCTCCTATAACAAATCCTTCAAACCTAATAGAACAGAGTTCGACTGGCTCAGTAGAGATGAGAAACAGGTTGATGCCTATGTCAAAGATCCCCTATGTGGTTTCATAGCGACCTCGAAGTTCTATGAGGATCTACTCTCAGGTCTTCTCTATGTGAATGATAATGAGAACATGGTAAAGATCCCTAAAGAACTCCCTGTCATGTTACTCAGTGGAGCCAAGGACCCTGTAGGTAAGATGGGTGTCGGGGTGAGACAGGTATTTGAACAGTTGAAAGCTGTTGGCGTTTCAGATATAGAGATCAATCTGATCCCTGACGCACGTCATGAGACACTCAACGAGACCAATAGGAATGAGGTTGAGAAACTTTGCTTAGACTGGATGATATCACATCGTTGATCAGATCAGGATATATCCGAGAACAGTATAGGCTATATAGAGCAGGAACATGACACCACCTTCACGTCGTCCAATGAGTGGTCTTCCCAATGTCAGGAAGAGCTTGAACACGATCAGTATCAGTAGCATGAAGGGGATGTGGAACCAGAAGAAATAGGGCGGAACGACGAGCCCTTCAGGAGTCACTGCGGCGGCTGCTCCGATGACGAAGAGGATGTTCAGGATATCGGCACCGATCACATTACCCACGGCAAGTTCTCCATGCCCTTTTCGTGAAGCTTGGATCGCAGTGATGAGTTCCGGTAGAGAAGTTCCGAATGCTACTAAGGTAGCAGCTATGATACTCTGAGGGATACCAACCCGCCTCGCAGTCTCTTCAATAGTTGGCAGCAGTACCTTTGATGATACGATGATCAACCCAAGTCCGATCGCCAGTTTCATGATGACATAAGGCATAGCAGCTTTATCCTGTTCACTAGCTTCATGATCGATATCGACAGAATCAAGTGTCCCTGATTTCGCACGCTTGAATGTGAGATAAAGATAGATTAACAACAATACTAAGAAGACCATACCAATCCATTGAGGTATTCGACCTTCGATGTAAAACAGTTCTGAGAGATGAGACCAAGGCAGTGCCACGAGAACTAATAGGAGGCCTGCTCCGAGCTGTAACCAACTCTGTCTGTCCGTTGTAGATCTGTGAACTGGTAGTGGTCTGATCATGCTTGCGATACCGATGATAAGAGATGAGTCACAGATAACAGAACCGATGGCATTCCCAACTGCTATATCAGGATTACCTCCCATAGCAGCGGCGACTGAGACAGTAGCTTCCGGCAGGGTGGTACCAAGACTGACTATCGTTGCTCCGATGACGACCTTAGGGATCCCCCATCGTACCGATAAGGTGACTGCCTCATCGACGAGCATATCTGCTCCCTTACTTAAGGTAGCTAGTGTGAATAATATGATAATAAACAATCCGATGATTGGTAATTGCGATACAAGCTCCATGATCCAGTGTTCCATGGTAGACCTCCGTAGGTGATGTTCAAATACCTATCATAGACTCCTATCACGTATGCTTCAATATGAAATAGAGGTAAATGTGTTGAATTGCTGTGCTATTACCGATACTATAGGTAGGCAGTAGTGCAGGGGAACCTGTTTTGTTAAGGAGTGAGTATCCTGTGAGTAATAACCAACCACCATTCTTACGATTCTTTATATTCGTCAAGATGGTTGCAAAGAACTTCGATCGAGATAAATGTTTTATCCTCGCATCGAGTGTTGTCTATGCGACCCTTATATCCGCAGTCCCCTTCCTTGCTTTCGTCATCGCATTGCTTACGGCCTTCGGGGCGTTCGACCTCGCAAGAGAGGCGATCGTAGAATTGATCTCCGTCCAATTCGGTGCCGATACCAGTATGGAACTCATGCAGTTAATTGAGAGATTCACGGGGAATGCGAGTAATCTAGGTGTCGTGGGACTTGTCTCATTTCTCATCACCTCTATCATCCTTATCAACAGAGTCTGGGTCACGATCAATCAGATCTATCATACTTCGACGAATAGGAATCAGGTGGCAAGATTCGTTCAGTTCATCACATTCCTTGTAGTCGGTACACTCCTTATCAGTGCATACTTCAGTGTTAATACCCTCATGAGTGATATGCTCAGTCAATACTTCGCTTTTGGCGCCTTCTTGGAGATCGTTGGAGTCGTCGGTCCTTTTCTCATCCTGCTACTCATCTTCTTCATGTTGATCTTCGTGGTACCGAACACAAAGGTCCGGATCCAGTCGGCATTCATCGGGGCACTTACCGGTGCTGTCGTCTTTCAGACACTAAATTTCTTGTTCAATCAGATCATCGCAGGTCTTCTTAACTATTCGATCATCTATGGTTCTCTCGGGTCAGTCCTTATGGTGCTCTTCTGGATATATCTGTGGTGGGTCATCATCTTCTGGGCGACAGAGGTCGCATATGTGCACCAGTATCGACCCGATGATCAAGGCAGGTTCAGTCTACCGAACCCTCCTGCCGAACAGGTCGCTTGTGGCTTTGATATCCTCAATATGTTAGCTACGAATTTCAAGATAGGGAAGGGTGCGATGAGTACAAGGGATCTTGGTCTTAAGCTCAAAGTCCCTGATAGGACGCTCTTCACCTATCTCGATATCCTTGAGAGATGTGGTTATATCATTAAGATGGATAGGACCGGGAGACACTATATACCGGCAAGACCCTTAGAGGATCTTAGTGTAGAAGAGATCGCTTCAGTTCTCTATGGTTATCGATTAGATGAACTAGATCGGAGTGAAGGGGAGCAGATCGCCTTCGAGATCTATACATCCGGGATTAGTGGGGTGTCAAAGAAGAGCCTTCAGGAGCTTAAGAATGAAGATTGGTAGGGGATCTATCCATCTTCGTTCATGATAGCATCATAACCCGCATCAGCAAAAGCCTTGATCAGAACTCGAGGTGGTGCATCGCTTGTTGCTTCGACTCGTTTACTCACAAGATCTATAGAAACATCAGTCACTCCCCCTAACTCCTCTAGGGCTGCTAGGATCCTCTGTTTACAATGGTCACAACTCATATCCTCTACAAAAAACGTATAGTTCATAATTCTCTCCTTACTTATTGATATTGTATCATCTCTTATGAAAAAAGGTGCGAATTCTCATTGAATTCACAATGACATTGATCGAACTGAATGTCATAGCTATCTCAGCTATTGCTGGGTGCAGCAGTGAAGCTGTAGCTAGGGGGATGGCAATAAGATTGTAGATCGAGGCCCACCACAGGTTCTGCCGGATGGTAGTGAAGATCTTCTTGGAGAGATCGATCGTATCAGATATCCTAGTGAGCTCTCCCGAGACGATGATGACTCCTGCACTCTCCATTGAGAGATCGGTTCCCGTACCGAGAGCGATTCCCACATCGGCTGCTTTCAGACTTGCCGCATCATTGATCCCGTCTCCGACCATAGCGACAGTGATTCCCTGCTTCTGATAGGATCTGACGAGTTCGAGCTTCTCCTCTGGGTGAAGAGCTGCATGAACCTCAGAGATGCCTACGATACGAGCTGTTGCTTCAGCACTTACTCTCTGGTCTCCGGTTGCCATGACAGGGGTGATCCCTGATGCTATGAGACGGTCAATCGCCTCCTTGGAATCTGGTTTTATCTGATCTGAGACTGCAAAGAATCCAAGATCTTCACCAGCCTTACTGCAAGAGACGACGGTGGCCCCCTGTTCCATGAATAGACTCATCTCATCGGTGATGTCTTCAGGACGACCAATTCTATAGGTTGCTCCTTCAAAGAGCCCCTGTACACCGACTCCACTGATCTCTTTGATCTCAGAGACTGTGAGAGGGTGCTCTGAACCACTAGGTATGGATTCAAGGATCGCTAGTGCAAGAGGGTGGGTAGAATGAGTCTCTAATGTTGCGATCAGAGGATAATATTCCGGAGCTATGGAGGTGTGAATCACTTTGGGTCTTCCCTCCGTGATCGTTCCAGTCTTATCAAGGAGTATCCCTGAGATATCACGAGCTGCCTAGATAGCCTCTCCATCCTTTATGATGATCCCGCTTTCGCTGCAGTCCCACTTCCTGTGACGAGGGCCATAGGGGTCGCAAGGCCAAGAGCACAAGGACAGGCTATCACTAAGACAGCGATGAAGACTGACAGACTTTGTCGATAAGGGGCCTCCGCTCAGATCGATCCAAGGTGCGATCTCACTTGCTCTTTCAAGGAAAGGGAACCACTCGGTGTAGAAGAACCCCCAAAGAAGTGCTGCTAGCAATGCTATGGTGAAGATGATCGGTATGAAGATCTTCGTGATCCGATCTGCTAATGCCTGAATAGGGACATGAGAAGATTGAGCTTCCTCAACGAGCTTGATCATTCTCGCAAGGAAGGTATCCTTCCCCGTATGATCCACCGTTATAGTCAACGATCCTGAAGTGAGGATAGTCCCTCCGATCACCTGTGTACCTATCTCAACGAACTCGGGGATAGGCTCCCCTGTGACCATTGAGGTGTCGACATATCCTGAACCTATACTGTTCGTTCCATCCAATGGGATCCTTTCTCCTGTTCTGATGAATAGTCGTGCTCCCTTTTTGATGGTCTCATTCGAGACCTCTTCATACATCATCGCCTGATCCTCACCATGCGTGATGAGATTTGCAGAGGGACTCTGTGCAGTGAGAAGACTTCTTATATCGGTGGATGCGCGGTATTTAAGTCTCGATTCAATATATCTTCCAGTGATATGGAATGCTATCAACATGGATGAGAGTGATCCAAAACTCAGGATGGGGAGTCCTAGGAAGAGTAGAGGTACGGTCAACCAGGAGAGTATAGCTCCCAACGAAACGAGCGTATCCATATTGGTATGACCGTGAGTCACTGCGATGAAGGCCCCTTTAAGCACCCCTCTTCCGGGAATCACTAGTACGAATAAGCCAGTGAGTAGTTCAAGGATATGGAATCCCGGTATCATCACCCCGCTCATATGAACTATCATGAGGATCATCATAGGGATCGTAGCGACGAGAGCCCCGATCAGCTGTCTCCGTACCTTGATGAATCTCAATTGGATCTGATCCTCTGAAGGAACCTGATCTAAGTAGGTATACCCGCTCTTCTTCACCGTCTCCTCAACGAGTTGAGGGTCTATGGGGTCCTCAGATATGATAAGAGCCTTCTCGGTAGCAAGGTTCACCGATACGTAGGATACTCCTTCGAGCCTGGAGAGTTGTCTCTCTACGATACGAACACAGGAGGCCCATGTCATCCCTTCTACTGAGAAGACTTTCTGGTAACTTGTCTCTTTCATATCTATAATATACAAGATTATGCGTGAATGACAGATAGATTACAAAATGAATCAGGATATGATAGTAAATAGCATATGCTAGTAATTGACGAAAGATCCTATTTAGCATACTATGCAAACAAGTTTTCTCATACTATGAAGAGGCTTAGGAGATAGAGATGAATATAGCTATAGCCAGCGGGAAGGGTGGGACTGGAAAGACCACACTTTCGACGAATCTGGCCCATTATCTAGCAGGATCTAACCACCGGGTCATATTGACTGATCTTGATGTCGAGGAGCCGAACTCAAAGCTCTTTTTGACCGGAGAGGTCACAGAGACGAAGAGAGAGGTAAGAATGGTCCCTACCTGGGACAAAGAGGCCTGTCAGCTATGTGGAGCCTGCCAAACGACCTGTAACTTCAATGCCATCGTTAAGATCGGGAATGAGATCATGATCTTCCCTGAGATGTGTCATGGATGTTATGCCTGCTCTGAACTCTGTCGGGCTCATGCTCTTCCTATGAAAGAGGTAGAGATCGGCACCCTCACTACGATGAAGACAGAGACCTTCGAATTCGTTGAGAGTCGTTTGGATATAGGACAGGAACAAGCTGTCCCCCTGATCAGCAAGACCATAGATCATATTGAGGCCCATTATGATAGGGCTGCGATACGTCTTTTCGACGCACCTCCAGGGACTGCCTGTCCTGTCATAGAGGTCTCCAAACAT
>CAZLZY010000068.1:0-9772 GCA_964564075.1 uncultured Spirochaetales bacterium | reverse complement strand
TCAGGTTTGATCAATCCTAGACGTTTTGCAAAATGACCTCTCAATGCTGCAAGGCTGTTACATACGATCTTCTCAGTATCAGCCAAGAAGATGATAACATCCCCTACTTCAGCATTCATCTTCTCATAGAGTTTAGTTGCCTCTTTCTCAGAGAAGAACTTGATGATCGGAGACTGTGGTCCAGCTTCGTTCATCCTGATCCATGCAACCCCCTTACCTCGATAAGGTTTGACGAATGGAGTCATGGCATCAAGGTCCTTTCTCGTTAATTCAGAACTATACCCTTTGAGGTTAATAGCACGAACCACACCACCGGCATCGATAGCTCGCTTGAAGACACCGAATCCTGTATCCTTCAAGACATCTGTGATATCTGTGATCTCTAGACCAAATCTGAGATCTGGTGCATCTGAACCATATTTCAGCATCGCCTCTTTATAGGTGATCTGGGAGATCGGTGTCGTGATATCTACACCTTTGAGGTCTTTCATCAACTTAGTGAAGAGTCCCTCAAGTAGAGATATGATATCTTCACTTGTGACGAATGCCATCTCAAGATCTACCTGAGTGAATTCAGGTTGTCTATCTGCTCGAAGATCTTCATCTCTGAAACATTTGGCTATCTGAAAGTATCGGTCAAAACCAGATACCATCAATGCTTGTTTGTATAGCTGGGGGCTCTGTGGTAATGCATAGAACTTACCTGGGTTCACACGACTTGGAACAAGATAGTCTCTCGCTCCCTCTGGTGTGGAACGTCCGAGTATTGGTGTCTCCACCTCTATGAACTCCTCTTCATAGAGATAACTTCTGATCATCGCTGTTGCTTTAGATCTGAAGATCATCTTCTGCTGGAGTTCTGGATTACGGAGGTCAAGATAACGATGTTTCAATCGAGTCTCCGCATGAACCTGTGAAGTATGTAGAATATCGAAAGGAGGAGTCTTTGATTTATTGAGTAGTTCGACTTCTGAGACATACACATCGATTGCACCAGTTGCCAAGTTAGTATTCTCCATGCCATCAGGTCTTCTTCGTACTTCACCAGTGATTGCGATGATGTACTGATTACGAAGTGAATGTGCTAGATTATGTGCCTCTGCTGAAATATCTGGGTCAAATACTACCTGAGTAAGACCCCATCGGTCGAATAGGTCGATGAAAGTCACACCGCCATGGTCTCGATAACTTCCCACCCATCCATTGAGGATCACACGTTGGCCGACCTCATTCTCTGTGAGTTCTCCACAAGTATGTGTTCTCTTTAATCTCATTATAGTATCTCCTTCGTACCCTTAGCAGGTATTTCTACATTCCAAGTGATTTTAGTAAAAGGGCTCTGACAGTAGCTGGATCAGATGATCCTTTGGTCTCTTTCATGACCTTTCCCATCAGGAAGCCGATAGCTTTTGGCTTTCCCTCTTTGATATCTGCTACGGCATCAGGTTCACCCGCCATAATCTCCTTGATCATACGCTCCAGACCTGATTCATCTGCAGTAGGAGCCATGAACTCATGCTCTGCTATGATCACTGCAGGATCTGAATCCTCCTCGAGAAGGATCTCGAGAATCTTCTTAGCGATATTGGCATGGATAGTACCATCAGCTAATAGTTTCATCAAGTCACTGAATCGCTGAGGTGTGATACATGTGGTAGAAATAGCTAAAACTTCTCTACTGAGGAGTTTAGTAAGTTCACCTTTCATCCATTTTGCACTCACTACTGAATCAGCACCAGAAGAGACTGTATGTTCGAAGAAATCTGCCCGATCCTTTTCAGCTGTGAGAAAATCCACCATCTCTTTTTGTAGAGGATATTCCCTCTTCATGCGTTCTTTTCGTACTGCTGGCAGTTCGACCATAGCATCGGCTACAGCCCTCTTGAACTGTGGGTCAGGGCTGAACGGTGGGATATCTGGTTCAGGGAAGTACCGATAATCATGAGCACCCTCTTTGGTTCTCATCTTCTGAGTCTTCTTCTTATCGGCATCCCAAAGACGAGTCTCTTGAACTATCTTCGTACCAGTCTTCTTTGCCCTTGCCTGTCGCTTCTGCTCATAGCGCATCGCGATCCTGACATTCCGAGAAGAGTTCATGTTCTTGATCTCGACTTTCGTACCAAGTCCTTTTCCCTTCGTGTTGATCGAAATGTTCGCATCACAACGAAGAGAGCCCTCTTCCATGTTACCATCACATACACCTAAGTACTGGACCATCTGTCTGAAGGCTTGTAGAAAGTCTTCAGCCTCTTCGCCACTGCAAAGATCCGGTTCGGTAACTATCTCTAGTAGCGAGGTTCCCGCTCTGTTGTAATCGACTAGGGATCTATTCCCATCATGGATCATCTTTCCTGCATCCTCTTCAAGATGAATATCATGGATCCTGATTCGTTTCGTCTCCCCCTGGGTCTCGAACTCGAAATAGCCTCCAAGGCCAACCGGTTCTTGAAACTGGGTGATCTGATAGTTCTTTGACATATCTGGATAGAAGTAGTTCTTTCTTTCGAAGAACGTCTTCTCTGATGGCGTACACTTGAGAGCCTCACCTACCATATAGGAGAATTTCAAGGCCTCTCTATTTACCGTGGGAAGTACCCCAGGATATCCAAGACAGACTGGACAGACATGCGTATTCGGTGGAGCTCCATACTCGAACTGGCAATCACAGAAGACTTTAGTCTTCGTTAATAGGTGAATATGGACTTCAAGTCCAATAAAGGTATCAAAAGAAGCCATTAGCTCACCTCCTGTATCATCTGAAGATTCTTCTGAGCTTTTTGGGGCACATAGATACCCTTATAGGCTTTCGCAGCTTGAAAGAGATGCGGCTCACAGAACTCATGCGCCATGAACTGTACACCTACAGGAAGTCCATTCTTAACACCGGTAGGAACACTCAATGCAGGAAGTCCTGCAAGGTTCGCGGTGATCGTATATCTATCAGCAAGTTTCTGTTGGAAGGGGGTCAGGCTATCCCCGGTCAAAGGGAAGGCCTGTGTAGGGAAGACCGGCATCATCAGAAGATCTACCTCTTCATAAACTTTTGCCAGATCCATCTTGATACGTGTCCTGATCTTCTGAGCTCGTACATAATACTGGTCTTGGAAACCGGATCTAAGAACATAGGTTCCTAGAATTATCCTTGATTTCACCTCAGCCCCAAAGCCCTCTTCTCGTGTCTCTCTTGTCATCGACTGGACATCCGTGCTCTGTGAACAACGGTGCCCATACCGTACACCGGTATATCGTGCCAGATTCGCTGATGCTTCAGCAGCCGCGATCGTATAATAGACGGGAACCACGTATTTCAATGATTCTATGGTAACGGGGAGGACTTTCCATCCCAGGATCTTACACTGTTCGATCGCTTCCTCGTAAGCTTGTGCGACTGCCACATCAAGTCCCTCGGTATTCTCAAGTACCCCGATGGTCATAGTATCAGCGTGAAGTTTAGGATCATCTCCTAAAGAATCTCTCGATGTCTGATCTTTTGGATCAGATCCTTTGATCGTATCATAGACGGTTTCCATGAGATCAATACTATCTGAGAGGATACCGATACATTCTAAAGACGATGCATATGCCACAAGACCATATCTCGAGACAGCACCATAGGTAGGTTTGAGTCCATACACTCCACAGAAGTTGGCCGGTTGTCTCACTGAACCACCCGTATCTGAGCCCAATGCAAAGGGGACCATACCGGCTGCAACAGCTGCTGCTGACCCACCGCTAGACCCTCCGGGGACTCTCTTGGTATCCCAAGGATTCACGGTCTTCCCTAAAGCTGAGTTAGTTGTAGCAGATCCCATACCGAACTCATCAAGATTCACTTTACCTACAGGAATAGCTCCTGCTTTCAATAGCCGCTTCACAGCTGTTGCAGAATAGGGAGAGGAGAACTCCTCTAGCATCTTTGATCCACAGGTAAGATTGAAATCTTTCACTGCAATATTATCCTTTACAGCAAATGGGATATTACTCAGAGGAGTAGTATGCTCTAAAGCAGTTAAAGCTGATCCCATTTCAGGATCGAACTGAAGAAAAGCACCAATCTCACTATCGAGTTCAGTGACCTCTTTATAATAGTGTTCTATATGTTCTGAAGAAGTGAGGATCTCACTCCAGGTTATATCTTTTGTCATCATACTACCCTCTACAAGACATTCGGGATGATGAAGTGTTCCTCATCATGTTCCGGACCGCGGGCAAGCAGCTCTTTCGGATCGACTTCAGGAGTCTCCGCGATGATATCATCACGTAAAGAATCCCGTGCAGTGAATGCATGTGTGGTTGGAGCAAGTCCTGTAATATCCACATCCTCCATCATCGTAAAATAATCAAGCATGTTTGTCACAGCATCTGTCAAGGTATCTACCTCATCTTCATGCAATTGCAGCATAGCAAGGGAGGCTGTCATCTCTAGTTCTTTTCTATCCATAGACTTCCGCTTTTTAGTATATTTTGTGCATAAATATACTAAAAAAGATGAGAAAGGTATAGTAGTACAGTTAGTATCTTGTACCTCAAAGGTTAATCTTTTGCTAAAAGAAAACTGTTCCAGGTAAGATCACGTCCAAGAGCATCCCCATCCTTCGTGATCCTGATGACCCGGAATCCCGTATCGCAAAACAACCCTTCCCAATCTTTAGTCGATATCGGGGTATAATACCTACCAAAGGGATCTACCGGAGTCGATCGCTCTAGGGGCCTTCGTATCGAAGCAAGAGCTTTTCCTCCCTGCTTAAGAACACGAAACATCTCAAGACATATCCTTCGTATCTTATCTGGATCAAAATGCATAAGACAGGCTATTGAGACCACAGCATCCAAGGACTCATCCTCAAAGGGAATGTGCCCGGGAAGTACCTGAAAGAAAAGCCGATCTGTAAGTTCCTCATGGAGTTTCTTAGCCTCTTCAAGCATAGCTTCAGAACCATCCAAACCGTACACATCGAAACCCAATGAATACAGATAAGCAGCATCCCGACCACTCCCACAACCAAGATCAAGGACCTTCCCCTCTTTTGGGATCTCATCGATGATCTGCGCTAAGAACCTGCTACCAGGTACATTCTCATATTCACGTGTGATCTTCACGGCATTCGTATCATAATAGACCTGAGTATTACTCTTCTGAAGCTGTTCCATCTGCCACCTGTCCTTTTGTTACATAGTGTAATATTTTACTTTATTCTCTTAAGCTCCCATGCTATACTACACCCTGTAATGATTATCATACCATCGGAGGACTTATGTCACAACCATCCTCACTTCCCCTGTCAAAGAAGATCATCTTCGCCCTTGGTCAACTCGGCTGGGCTCTTACATCATATGCACCCGGCATGCTACTAGTCTATTTCTATATGCCACCAGAAGGTACAGGTGTTGAGACATTTCCTCCAAGAATCTATCAGGGCTATGTCCTAGGTATCTTAACCATCATAGGGCTAGCCTACGGTGTCGGGCGCCTCTTTGATGCGATAACGGACCCGTTGATCGCAGGACTATCAGATAAGAGTCAATCAAAGCTTGGAAGGAGACGACTATTCCTCGCCATAAGTGTTCTTCCTTTCGCACTTACCTCCATATTGGTCTTTACCCCGCCTGCTGCAGGGCAGAGTTTCGCAAACTCGATCTGGGTCTTTTCACTTGTGATCATCTTCTACTGGTTCATGACCATGTATGTGACTCCCTATTTTGCCCTTATGTCAGAATTGGGGCATACACCTGATGAGAGATTATTCCTCAGTACCCTCATCTCTATCACGTGGGCTATCGGTACGGCAATCGGTACTCAAGTCTATTCTATCAAGGGTATATTCGAGGCCAAGGGAATGTCCTCCACTGCAGCTTTTCAGACAACGATCATCATATTCGCTGTAATCGGGTTTCTCTTCATGCTGTTACCGATCCTCTTCATCGATGAGAAGAAGTACAGTTCAGGAGCACTTAATGATCAGAAGATCATAGCATCCTTGAAAGAGGCCTTCAGTAATAGGAACTTCAGGGTATTCACGATATCCGATCTAGCCTATTGGGTCGCTATGACCTTCGCTAGTACCGGACTTGTCTATTATGTGACTATCCTATTGGGTCTCGAAGAGGCCTTTACCTCTACGCTGCAACTTCTCATGTTCCTCATATCATTCCTATTCTATATACCGACGAACCTGATCGCTAAGAGAACTGGGAAGAAGATGTTAATCACCATCGGCTTCATCCTGTTCATCATCGTATACGCCTATATCATGGTATTGGGCAAGATCCCTCTCCCTAAGGTCCTTCAGGGATATATCGTCATCATACTCATGGGCATCCCATTAGCAATATTCGGGATCCTCCCCAATGCGATCATCGGCGATATTGCCGAAGCTGATGCCATTGAGACAGGTAGACATAAGAATGCGATCTTCTATGGTACAAGGACCTTCATGTCAAAGGTCGGTCAGATGATCGGAGGTCTGGTATTCCCGTCTCTCCTGCTTATCGGTAGTACTCCTGGTAATGATATAGGGATCAGACTCACTGGTCTTGCAGCTATTATATTCGTAGTGGTTGGATTTATCATGTTCCTTATGTATGATGAGAAGAAAGTTCTAAAGACATTAGAGAAATCAAAGGAGAAATAACATGAACTTGATCTGGATTATCTGTCTCATAGTATTTGTCTATTATATGAGTGCTAGTGCTATCGGGTGGCATCTTACAAGACAATTCGTCTTCTCAAAGAGTAAATCTCTAGAGCACACCTATGCGAAATGTATTGAGAATAAGGACTTCACTGAAGAAGAGTTCTTATCATATGAACTACAGGACTTCAGTATTGAATCGCAGTTCGACTATACCCTGAAAGGGGTCTTCTCACCTGGCAGTGATCCGACAAAGACCGTTGTGTTCGTCCATGGACATACCTGGAGCTGGCATGGACAAGTGAAATATTTCAAACTCTACCGAGAACGTGGATATAATATCGTAGCATATAATCACCGTTATCACGGTGATAGCGGTGGACAGAACTGTTCAGCTGGATATTTCGAGAAGTACGACCTAAAGGGTATCACAGACTGGGCCCTAGAGAAGTTCCCACAGACAAACATCCTAGGAGTCATGGGAGAATCTCTCGGAGCAGCAACATCACTGCAGTTCCTTCCTTTAGAAGATCGATTGACCTTCGCACATGTTGACTGCCCCTATAGCGACATGCTCGAACTCTATGATTATCATTTAGGTCTCAACCATGTCCCTAAACTATTCAGAAAGGCCGCTATCCGTTATGGGATCGCCTATTCGAAGAGAAGAGCCGGGTTCGATGCCCACGAGGTATCACCAAAGAGAGCTATCATGGAAACAGAGGTCCCAATACTCTTCATCCATGGTGATATTGATGACTATGTACCGACTCAGATGTCGATAGATATGTATGAGGCAAGAAAAGATTCTGCCGATACGACCCTTGTCCTGATAAAGGGTGCAAAACACGCACTCTCAGTAAAGGTAGATCTTGCAGAGTATAAGAAGAGTGTGACGGAATTCTTGGATAGGATAGAATCTATTCAGGAATGATCAGACCATACATGAGGAGTTCTAAAGCCTGTCTGAACATGGCAGTCCCCTCCTCCGTATCATGCCTGAGGAAAGTCTTTCTGAGTAGCATGATATACAGGGTAAAGAAGAAATCAGCAGTGACTTTGCTATCAATGTCACGGAAGACTCCCTTCTCAATGCCCTCATCTATGATGGAGACGATCATCTCACATGATCTCATGTTGACATCGCTGTACTTATCTTCATGGAGTACATAGGTAAGGATCGAGGTATCTTTCAATATGATCTTTGCTAACTTATCATCCTCATTCAGATAGGTATAGGCATTTGTTGCGAGAAGTCTGAACCGCTCTCGAAGATCTTCAACACCTTCTAAGGAATCGCTAACTCTTCCAAACCATTCATCAAGAGCTATACGAACAACCTGATCATAAAGATCCTGTTTGCTTTTCACATAGAAGTAGAGATTGCTTTTAGTCATGTTCATCGCATCTGCAATATCCTCAACAGTGGTCTTCTTATAACCATACAAGGAAAAGACATCTTTTGCTGTTTTGAGGATCAACTCTTTTTTCTTCTTAGCTTCCATTACCCCTACCCTGTAAAGCTGAATTCCAAACCAAAATGTTAATTTATTCTTAATTATACTAGGAATTAGCCATGAGTCAAGTTCTTTTCAGTTGGTATACGGCAATAAAAAAGCTTGTATGGTATGATACTGAGTTGATAAGTCTATATAAGACTGGTAGAGTTCCAACCTACTAGAAAAAAGTGTGAGTCTTGCAAGGATCAGATCAGTCTCCATCCCACTACCATTCAGATACTGTTGCTCTTTGAAGGATATCGTCTCTTTATCGACTTCGATCTTCTTCGTCACATAATCGATCGCATACTGGGCATATTGGTACTGGGACACAGTTTGTCTGAACGTATGAAGGATCTCATTCACCGCAGTTGATCTTGTAGCGATAGCCTGCTCTACCCCGATCGAAGAGAGAGATCGATCGATCAATCGAGTCCCTACATCCCAGATAGTAGTTTTGATGGCGATCGTCGTATTCAAAGATACATCATCCTGTCTATACCAGTCACGTTCTATCAAAGGGAGTCTAGGTCCTGCATAACCCAGGTCTATCCTCAAAGCAAAGTCCGGCTTCCAATAGATCGTATTACTCTTGATCCTCTGAGCTAGTTCACTGATAGCGATATAGGAATCAATGAGCTCTATTGAAGACTGTTGCCCTACGATCCTCTCAGAAGAAAGCTTCTCATACTCCCCTACATCCTGAGAGAGCATATTCGCCGTATCAGGTTTATGAGTGATCTGATCAACTGAGAGATCATAGATTCCAATAAGATTACCGATCTCATTACAGACCTTCTTGATATCGACCGATAGACTATTTTGAGCAAGCTGAACCTCATGAAGTTTGATCTCAGCAGAGAGGACCTTATCCTTGAGAATGAAACCAAAATCGAAATTCTGTTGGGAGATCTCTACGAGTCTAGAGACTTGCACCATCTGTTGATCGACGATCTCTTCTATCCTCTGAAGATACCAAAGGGTATCTAGTAGGATCTCCAACGTAGTCATCATCTGTTCTTTCTCGATGCGAAGCTCAAGTTCTTTGACCGATACCCCTTTATCAGAGAGCTTTATCGAGTCGTTTATCTTTCCCCAGGTGAATATCGGCTGGGTGATTGCTAGGTTGAACTGATAATAGGTCGATTCCTGACCACTATAGATTTCAACGGGCCCTCCAGCAGTGGCAGGTTCCATCCCAGCAGGCCAGTCGATCCCTCCGATGATATCATCAGGATAGACGACTATTGGAGCGTTAGGGTTGGTGATATAGGTCCCGAGGAGCTCTCCCTCTATCGTTGGATATCGAGCCGCACGGGTGGAAAGAGCTTCATATCGACTCTCATCGATCGATAATCGCATCGTTGAGATCTTACTATTCTGCAGATCGATAAGATCGATCATCTCAGATAGATCATACCCCCACAATAGAGATGAGATAAGGATCATGCTGAACATGCATAGGATCTTTCTAAGATCAGTTGATCTCGATCTCCTCATAGTTGCCTCCATTCATATCTGCGAATATGGTGACTGAAACAGCCTCATCCCAACTATCATCACTATCAGTATCGATCATCAGATAGCCCTTCTGTGAAGACCTGTTCCCCGTGTAACTATCATCGCTCCATGATATCCCAC
>CAZLZY010000067.1:0-9809 GCA_964564075.1 uncultured Spirochaetales bacterium | reverse complement strand
ATGAAAAAGCGATCTGTGAGATCGAACGCACTATGTTAACGAAATTAGGGTATGTGGTAACAGCAACGACAAGTAGTTTGGAAGCGCTGGAGCTTTTTAGAAAAGAGCCTCTAGTGTATGACCTTATCATCTCAGATCTAACTATGCCAAAACTCACGGGGGATCAACTAGTAAGAGAGGTCTCTCAGATACGTGAAGATATTCCTGTGATCCTCTGTACAGGTTATAATAATCTTTCAAGTGAGTATCATTATCCCAATATAAAAGGATATTGTCATAAGCCTTTAAAGCAGTCAGAATTATCGATTATGATACGTAAAGTCCTCGATACGCACTAATAGATCTCCAGCCTGTTACCCAAAGGATCATAGTGATCAATGATAAGGGTTCGCTACAGCATCTTTAGATTGTGGTAGATGAATAGGCTTAACTTGCTACAATTCGCACCATTATCACTTATATCCTAGAGAATGAGATAAAATGTTCATGAGAATGCAAAAGACTGATTGAATTTCGACAGATCTTTTGTATACTTTTTAGTAGGATGGTCCCATGAAGAAAATTGCTTTTATCCTGCTAATCTCTATCATGATGCTATTTACTTATATCTTTACTACTCATGATACTGAAACGAGTGTACCTCCTTATCAGGATACCGACAGTCAATTGCTCATCCCTCAACGTAACGTTGTCATCGCTACGATAGACCTTACGGCAGACGATCTCTCATTCTTTTCTGAAGATACGATCAGTCTCTTGGAGAGTCTCAATGAGGACCTCATTGAGATCAAAGGTGTGACCCAGGTTGATTCCATCTTAAATGCCAGTACCGTACGTAGTGATGAGTATGATATATTCGTAAGTCCCATCATACCGGAGAAGACTGAACGTACAGATTCTTTCTTCTCAGCACTGCCTGATGAGATTGGGAAGTATCCTGAGCTGAAACCTTATATAAGCAGTTCACAGGATTCTCTGCTCTTCTATATCTATTTCGGTTATAAGATAGCTCCTATGCAGATCAATGATGCTCTCATGGGAATCCAAGAGAAGTATCAAACGCTGTCTTTAGAATATACAGGTAAGTCACCGATCGTAGCTCAGACTGAAAAGCTACTCACAGATGATATCTTGATCTTCCTCCCGCTACTCGTGATACTTGTCATGATGGTGTTCTTGAGTCTAAGAAATGTTCGTGCGATCGCTTCTGCCTGGATACTCATTCTGCTTGCAGTCTTTGCCGCCTACAGTATCATAAGGTTCTTGGGCGTGGGGAACTCCCCTATGCTTCTGCTCGTGCCGGTATTCAGTCTAGGCTTACTTAGTGATTATATCATCCATTACTATTATCATCTCTTCTATGCGCCTGGGAGCCATGATCCTTTCAATGTGCGAAGGAGGATGCTCTTCCCGCTAACTATGACCGCTATATCGACATTGACGGGATTTCTGTCTTTGCTCTTCATCAATGGTTCAGGACACCTGCTTCTCGGTACTATCGTATCAGTAAGTGTGGTGTTGACCTATCTAGGTGTCTTCTTCTGGTATCCCTATCTGAACCTGACACCTCCGAACTCTGTGATCCTCCCGAGATTCCATGATCTGCAAGTACGTTTCTTCTCCTTCATCGTGCGTGGACGAAAGATCATCTATATCATACTCATCATCGTATTCATCGGAGGACTGTTCCTACTCCCTCGATTGAAGATAGAACCCTATCCATTAGAACAACTCCCCCCTGAGAATACGATCAAGAAGGCTGATACGGTGATCAACGAGAAGTTCTACGGTTCTATTCCCTATTTTCTAGAGATTGATACTGGTGAAGAGAGTGGTATCATAACCCCAGAAGGTTTACTTGCCCTTGATTCAATGCATACTTTACTCGAGTCTAGTGATGTCATAGGATATTCCTACTCACTGCTCACCGTATTAAAACAGCTCAGTTACTATTTTGAGGGTGACCATGAGAGGATCCTTCACCAGGACGATCTGATGGGTTCTTTCATCATAGAGCAGTATCTGCTCTACTACTCATCAAGTGTGGATCCTTTGGAGTATGAGTCTCTGATCAACGCGAACTACCGAGTATTCTCAATAAAAGGATTGCTCTATTACCATGACATTGACTCCTTACGTGAGTTCTATGGCCTTATTGATGAGGTGAAGGAACTGCTTCCTGCAGGGTGGACATTGACTGTTCACGGGATGACAAACGATCTACAGCTCGAAGAGTGGACGCTAAAACGAAACTGGATATTCTCCTTTACCATCGGATCCTTCTTGATCTTCATCATGGTCCTCATCTTCTATAAGAAGTTGAAGATGGCACTATTGAGTCTGATACCGGGAGTCCTAAGCATGATCTTCTCATTCGGTATCATCAGTATGGTAGGGATCAGTATCGATGCCTTCAGTATCATATTCGTTGCGATCATCATAGGGCTAGTCATCGATTATAGTATCCATACACTCGGTGCGATCGAATCCTTAGAAACAGTGAATTCTTTGGAAGAGGGATTCTCCTATATCATCGAATACAGTGGGAAGCCAATATTCTTGAGTTTCCTCACCTCGGTATTCTCTTTCTCTGTCTTATTCCTCTCATCATTCATGGGAGCAAGGACCTTAGGGCTGCTACTCGTCTCTTCTCTGTTAATATCATTCTTCTTGAGTGTCTACCTCCTCCCAATCATCATACTCCCAAGTAGACTCAAGAAAGAAAATTCCGTCATAAAGGACCAAACATGAAAAGAATACTTTGTATAGCTTGCATGCTTATCGCTACGATGAGTATCACCGCTGGGGATATCTCCTTGGATGAGATATTAGACAACTATAAAGACTCCGTGATCATTCCTAATATCACAACGACGTTGACTGTTCAATTGATCTCAGCAAAAGGGGAGGTTCGTGAGATACAGGCTCGTGCCTATCAGCAGGCACGGACTGAGACAGAAGGTAGCAGGTTGTTCCTCTTCGAGTATCCACCCTCAGTCCGGGATACCGGTATCCTGATCAATTCCTACTCGAATAGTGACGAGAATACCATGTGGATGTATCTTCCAGCAGTGAAGAGAGTGAAACGAATCGCTCTTGCGACCTCTGGAGGAGGGTACTTCATGGGAAGTGATTTCTCCTTCAGTGACTTCATCCCAAAATCACGTGATGACTTCATTCAGGAGTACCTTGGTGAAGTAGTTCTTGATGGGGAGGATTGCTATAAGGTCAAAGAGAGTGCGAAGACCCAGAAACAGAGACAGAATCTTAAACTCAGTTATATGATCAACTACTACAGGAAGGATGACTTCCTTATGTATGGTAGGGACTACTATGATCTAGCAGGAGAACTTGTGAAGGAGTACCGGGTGAAGAAGGCTCTACTTCTCGGTGGCACATATATGTATCCTACGATCATCGAGATGAAGAACGTACAGACAGGTCATAAATCAATATTGGAGATGTCAGATATTAACTTGGATACCATACCAAAAAGTTATTTCACCAAACGATTTCTTGAGAAGAGGTAGGTCCATATGAAAAGATTAGGTTTTTTGATCATGCTGTTTTATTTGACTGGATCCCTATTCGCTATTGATTTCGAAGGTCTAGCCTTTGCAGACTATTATGGGGATATCGAACCCTCTACGAGTTATGACCATATGAGAGCAAAGATATACTATCAACCTACTATCGCTGGATCTCTATTTGATTATGCTATGGATTATAACCTTTCTGCGAATCTCTCTTATGATATGTTCAGTGATCCGAACTTCATCCCATTAGAGAATATCATCAGAGAGGCCTATATCTCTGTTCCGTTTGAGAGTTTTGACATAACCTTCGGACAGAAGAGTGTCTCTCCGGGGATGGTAGACATCTTCAGTCCTCTAAACTGTGTGAACGGTGAGTATGTGACTAAAATGAGTCTTGATGATCCCTACGAGAGTAGACGGGCCGATCTATTACTACAAGCTGCCTATTATCCCAATTATGATGACACGATCGAACTGATCTATGTCCCCTTCCCAAGACCAGATTATGAACCATCAGGGATGATATCGATCGATGGTACGGATGTGGATGTAGATGTGAACTTCGAGAATGAACCATATCTCCTCTCATCGCCCCATTCTATCTATCTCTCCTATTACCATTATGGTGCCGAATATGACCTGCAGCTCAGTTATGCATATTATACTGATCAGACCCCTGGATTTGATCTGTCAGGACTAGATACAGATATACATGATATTCTCAGAGGCCAGATCGAAACTATCTATACGAGAAACCATACGATAGGAGGTGCCTATAGCACGAATATTGGAGGTATCGCATGGACTGAAGAGCTTGCGATGAATATAACTGAAGACTTTGCAGGAACCAATATAGGGATCCGTAATTCAGATATTACCCTCGATACTCAGATATTGGGAACCCTATGGGGTGGTACCATGGCACAGCTTAACATCGTATACCAGTACATCATCAACTTTGATAATTCCGAACTAATATATACCTCTGATATTGATAGAGTGCTTAGAGATGAATTCAATGGATATTTCAATCAACCCCTACAACATGTTGCATTTGCCATACTGCATCTACAGAATAGCTTCTTTCATGATAAGTTAGCAGTAAGTCTGAATACAGGGTATATTCACCCTGCGGTCTATATAGCCCCCAGAGTATCCTTTGCCATAACTGATGGGATGCGTATCGAAGCAGGAGCTGATATCAAGACAGGTCTGCCCAATAGTAGTGATCTAGCTCGTGGGAATTTGAATGATAACTTCTATGTCCGTGTAAAATATGCCTATTAGATTATCTATCCTGATTTTTATATACTGAAGATTTACCACTAAATGAGGAACATGATGAAAAGATACTATATAGGTTTGGATAATGGAGGGACCTCCTGTAAGGCTGTCCTCTTCGATGGGAATGGAAAAGAGCTCTGCAGTGCCGGTAGGATGCTTGATATGATCACCGTAGCACCTCTTCATACCGAAAGGGATATGGAGATATTATGGGAGAAGAATCTGGCGTGTCTAACTGAGGTCGTATGTAACTCAGGGATCGATCCAATGTTGATAAGAGGGATTGCTTGCAGTGGTCATGGGAAAGGACTCTATCTTTGGGGAAAAGATGATAGACCCCTAAGGAATGGGATCATCTCCACTGATGGAAGAGCTAAATCCTATGTGACCGAATGGGAGGCAGATGGGACAGCTGAGAAGGTGTTTGAAAGAACTTACCAAAAGATCCTAGCCTGCCAGCCTGTGGCACTTCTTAGATGGATAAAAGAACACGAGAGAGCTAACTATGACTCAATCCGCTGGATATTCGAAGTAAAGGATTATATTCGATTCTGTCTGACGGGTGAGGCATATGCTGAGAGAACGGACTATTCCGGTTCGAATCTTCTCGACCTACACGAAAGATCTTTTTCAAAAGAGCTTCTAGCTCTTTATGATCTAGAAGATATCTATGATTGCCTACCACCTCTTAAGGGTTCAACCGATATATGTGGTTATATTACGAAGCAGGTGAGTGAGCTTACTGGTCTTCGGAAAGGGATCCCTGTTGCAGGTGGTATGTTCGATATCGATGCCTGTTCGATCGCGATGAATATCCTAGATTCTGATCATCTCTGTGTGATCGCAGGAACCTGGAGTATCAATGAGTATATCGCGAAGAGACCGGTCCTCGATCATAGTGTCATGATGAACTCCTGCTACTGCTATGATGATTATTATCTCATTGAAGAGAGTAGCCCGACCTCTGCTGGAAACCTAGAATGGTATATCAAGATGTTCATGCAGAAAGAGTCGGAAGATGCTAAAGCCCAAGGGAAGAGTATCTATCAGTACTGTGATGAACTTGTCGAGTCTGTGGGGGTAGAGGATCAGGATATCATATTCCTTCCCTATATCTATGGTTCAAATTATAACGCTGCTTCAAAGGCCTCTTTCATAGGGATGGCTTCTCACCATTCACGAGCCCATATCGTTCGATCAGTATTTGAAGGGATCGTTTTCTGTCATATGGTGCATATCGAGAGGCTCCTTATGAATCGGACCGATTTCAAATCTATCAGATTAGCTGGAGGTGCTGCCAACTCTACTGTATGGACTCAGATGTTCTCCGATGTCACGGGGTACCCGGTAGAGGTCGTTGATGTCAAAGAACTTGGGACCCTGGGTTGTGCTATGGTAGCAGCTGTTGCTTGTGGGGACCATGGTGATCTCAAACAGGCTGCCTCCGCTATGTCTACCGTAGGGAAGATGGTCTATCCAAGTGATAAGAGTGCTCTCTATAAAGAGAAGTTTAAAAGATATAAGAGTATCTCAGAGGCTCTAGAAAAATACTGGGAATAGAATTTTCTTGAAGATTTTATCAAAAGTATTCAAAGAGCATAAAAGAATAAGCTCCTTTTTACATAGAAGCTTATGAGAACATCAGTTATTTATAGTGTCGAAAGGATCTCTGCCTTCATCATCCCAAGGTAATATCTATTGGAGAAAAGGGCTTGATCTTGAGGGTCCCTATAGGCCTAGAAGCTCGGGGTATAGAATAAGTTTGAAGCACTACGAAGAATGTATGTTTACCAGTATTCAATAATCCATGAGGCACGTTCTGGATATCATATAGTTCAACTGAGAAATCATTCCCTGATTGAACCTTCACTTCGATCTTGTACCAGTTATCTGGGGTAAGTTGAGAGAGGCTCTCATAAGCCCCTACAAAATTACTGTTTTGTTTCGGTTGGTAGGTGACAACAAGCAGTTCATAGTCCTCAGTTATTGGAAGACATCTCCATTGGGTGGGGCGTTCTCTGATACTGACATTGATGACACCATATTCTTCATGTTTATCCTCATCAAAATCATAGCGGAAGGAGAGGTTAGCTCCAAGAAATGCCTCGTTGATCGACGGTGTTTTAAATGGGTAGTAATCTTCTAGGTGGCTGTATCAGCTCTATCATGACCGGGACCGTTATCTCTCTCAGGTTTCAGATAGGTAGTATCACTAGGGTCTGATACTACGATCCATTCAGGAACCTCTCTCTCATCAGGATAGTGGAACATGAAGAGCAAGGGGAGATCAGTTAGGTTATTAAAATCAATGGTAACCATTTTTCCCGGTTGTTCCGATAGCTTGATATCAGAGCGCTCTACTGCATATTCATCATAATCATCACCACCACAGAAATCCTTCAATAGATCATATGATACGAAGAGCCTACTCAAAAGTATGATCATCATGATCATTAGATTGATTTTCAATATTCATCACCATGCTTATCTGGCCATATACCATCAGGGCAGTCCCTATAATAGATCATACCGATTCTTAACCAATTGGTTTCCGTATCAGCATCTAACCAACCTGCTTTGAACGTCGGATTTTTGAAAGTATAGGACTGCTTAGTCTGTTCAGTGAAAAAAGTATGAGAAAAATCAAGAATGTCATTGTCGTAATCATCACTGTTACCATCAAGTTCATCTATATCCACCGATACTTCAGAGCCATTCTTCACATCTATGAATAACGAATACCAACGGTCAGATGCAAAGCTATTAGCAAAATCTGTATTAACTATTGTGATGAATGGTGTTTCTTCTGAACTACTACCTCCTAAAATCTCTGTCATACAAATCTCTTTTTCTGTAGTTCCTACCTTATCACGAACAGATATCTCTATGATTTTCGTCTTATCAGTACTAGGGATTTCTATCAAGGGGAAATTTCCAATCTGATCGTAGATCATAAAGGTGATATATAGTCTAAAATTTGACCCCAGATCTTTGAGGAAGGTGAGATCGGCGAAACCTTTATCATCGGCATCGTTATTGGGCTTCAAGAAGTTGCAATCAGAACCGACGCTCAATTCATGTCCTTCATCTTCCCGTTTCCATTCAGGGAGGTCTCCGAATTCATGATTATGAAAATCAAGATATCTGTATTCAAGGGACTCTGCATCCGGTTCAAATGTCAGGTAGAAGTGGGTTAAGGTCTTTAGAATCCTGAAGTAACCAACAGGAGGTAAGGAATATAGTAGAGCACAGCAAGAGAAGAATGATGAGAACTCTCAATGTTTTCATAGAATCTCTCCTATCTATAACTTATTCTACTATAAGTAAATGTAGAGGAGAAGGCCTTGAGTTGAATTTCAATCTAACTTCAATTGGATATGGTAGAGACAGAATAGAGCAGGGGGATTTAGTCCTAAGATTATTACATATCTTGATCTGGTAGTCATATATAATTGCTTGGTCAGAGCGTTAAGATTATTCACCGTACAGCTTCAGTTACTCTATATGAAAAGGGAGGGGGTTTTCTGAACTATAACAATTTTAAAACTCATTGGTTTGCTTTTTTCAGGGGATACATTATACTAGGTTGAAAGTAGTAGAAAATTAAAATGTTTGGAGAAGATATATGAATAAAATCATACTGAAAGCATCAGATCTAGATGGATACTTAACAGATAGTGATAAGGAAAAGATAGAACTGATGAATACCCTCTATAGTGAGGCAATAAAAGAGTTTGAAGTGATTAGTAGTGGATCACATGAGAAACGGTTGAAGAGTGCGAAAGAATCACTCATCTCCTGTTATGAGAAGATGGGTAAAGAGATGCAGGAAATCGTAAAAGATGAGAATATCCATGTATACTCCTTTGATACTCCGAAAGAGGCTCATGGAGAAGCATCACGATTGATTGCAAAGTTGCGAAATCCTAGTACTCAACATGAAGAGTTCGTCTATTATGTGCAGAGAGCGTATGAACTCCTATTCAATCTTGCTTTTGCAGATAATGCTCTGGCAAATAAGAATTATCTGATCACTGAGACTCCTGTGACGGTTCCTGTAAAGAACTTTGCAGTCCATAAGATCCCTGATGTCGATGATATGATCAATAACACCGTCATGTGCGTCATGCTCAGAGGTGCACTGCTTCCGTCAATGATCCTAAGTAAGGAGATTCAGGAGTATTCCTCTATGAATTTCGTAGCACCCTTCGCATTGTTCAGGATCAAGAGAGATGATTCGAAGAAAGAGCATAACATGGAATATGTGCTAGATCTTAATAAGTCATACTTCGATCTAGAATCACTTGATGGGAAGGATCTCGTCTTCGCAGATCCTATGAATGCTACCGGGGGGTCATTGGTCACCATCATACAATACCTGAAGGATGAGGGAATCAAACCAAAATCTATCAAGTTCATCAATGTCGTTTCTGCTCTCAAAGGAGCACTAAGGATCGTACGTGCAATCGAGAATGCAGAAGTCTATACGTTATGGATGGATCCAGTCCTCAATGAGAACGCCTATATACTACCCGGACTCGGTGATGCCGGAGATAGATTGAATGGTTTAGATAGTGATGATAATCCAAGGAATATGATTCAACTCATAGCTGATTATGGTGCTAATATCTCATCACTCTATAGGTCTCAGGTGCGAAAGCTCGAGGAGACAGTTCTTGGCTAGACCCAAGAAGTCTCTTCTATTCACCATTATAGGACTGGCTCTCTTATACAGTTCCTGTACGACGATCGATCCAATGACGGATCTTGTGATACAGTCCTATAATCTCGGTGTAGCAAACATGCAGCTAGGAAATACGAAGGAGGCCGAGAATGCCTTCTTATATGCACTACAGGAGTATCCTGAGTATACTGATGCAGCGTTTGACCTGGCCCTTCTTTATCAGGGCACAGAGGCCTATCAAGACTCTCTAGAGATCGTGAACCACTTCATCACTGATAATTATGAGCAAAAGGATTGGAGACTTC
>CAZLZY010000066.1:0-9921 GCA_964564075.1 uncultured Spirochaetales bacterium | reverse complement strand
CCAACCGATGATGGTACGAAGTATAGGGATCCTCATGAACTTCTGATAGGTCCTCAAGTAGAGTATCGTATGCTCCTCATCTACCGAAACGAAGGCTGCTACGATCCGTAGCTTCTCTGAGATCCGATTCTCCCAGAGATTCGGCATGATCAATTCGAGTTTATAATCCCTATCTGGAGGTGGGATGATAACTTCACTAGGTTTCTTTGGAGGAGTCCCATCATCTACTCTATTAAAGACATAGGTATAGAGCATGCGTTTCCCTATCCACTCCACTCCAGGACCATCGATAACAGTCTTATTCCCTCTACCGATAGTATTATGATGAACGAAGGGTAGATGGACCACATCAAGTTGATTCTCAAGTACCCGACTGTAATGGGCGTCCCACCTGTCTTGGGAGGTATAGGTCACAAAGGAGTCATCTATATCAGGAAAATACTCAGGGAGCTCTTGCGGTTGGGAGATCCTGTCATTCAACGGGAGTCTCGAGATGGTATCATCATCGTGTTCAGAACTGCCCTCACCCCAGAAGATCCAGAGCCATCCACGCTGCTCATATACGGGGTAGGAGGGAACACGATACCGGTCTGGTACCTGGGCCTCTCGACTGTTGGCGGGTATGCAGGTGCAGGCTCCGGTCCCATCATATTCAAGTCCATGAAACGGACATTGTACATGATCCTCATCTACAAGTTTCCCTGCACTCAAAGCGACACCTCTATGACAGCAGCGATCTATAAGACAATGAACTTTCCCCTCCCCATCTCTCCAGAGAACCAACTGTTCTCCCATTCGACGGACAGCAGTCATATGTTTTCTTTTAACCTCTTTTGATTCTAGGATCACGTACCATTGGTTTCGAATCATCAGCGACCTCACTTCACTTAGCACCTGTCATAGCAAGTGCTTGTCAAAGTATACCAGTAGATCTGATTTTTCTCAAACAGATGATTATCTTTCCACCTCTCCAATATGATCCTTTGAAAAAATTTTTGGTTGTATTTTTTTTCTACCTCCGTGATAATATGCTAAAGGGGGATTTTTACGTATGTTTGAACAGAGAAAGATCATCATCGTTGGAGCAGGGATCTCTGGTCTCACCACAGCCACCTCACTTGCACGTCGAGGTGTTGATGTCACACTTATTGAGAAGAACCCGATTTGTGGAGGTCTTGTGAACTCCTTCGAAAGAGATGGTTTCATATTCGATGGAGGAGTCCGGGCGATCGAGAATGCCGGGATGATCAAACCGATGCTAGAAGAGCTCGAAATTGACCTGAAGCTCTATGAGAGTAAGGTATCAGTCGGTATCGAAGATAAAATCATACATGTCATCGATGATGACAGTATCAATGATTATGAGAGACTACTGAAAGATATATACCCTGAAAGCACTCATGATGTAGAGAAGGTCATCGAGGTCATCAAGAAATTCGATACCTATATGCAAGTCCTCTTCGGTAGTGATAGTCCTTTCTTCAAAGATATTACCCGTGATAAGAAGTACTATTTCACCACCTTCATCTCCTGGATCTTCCGCTTCCTCATAACCGGGAGAGCGGTCATGAAGACGCAGATGCCGGTCGAAGAATTCCTTCATGACCTCATCGATGATCAATCACTCTTCGATATCATCTCCCAGCATTTCTTCAAACACACTCCGGCCTTCTTCGCTATGAGTTATTTCTCCCTGTATACCGACTACTATTACCCTGAGGGTGGTGTCGGGCAATTAGCAGTGAAACTCGAAGAGCAGTTCGTCGCACAAGGGGGCACACTGCTCAAGAACACCGACATCACACAGGTCGATCTGAGGAAGAAGACCCTTTCTGATCAGAACGATCGATCATATGAATATGACAAACTGATCTGGTGTGCTGACCTCAAACAACTCTATCGGAGCATATCAACTGAGGGGTTATCGACGAAGATAGCTTCAAGTATAGACAAAGAACAACAGGCCATCCTCTCTTGTCGAGGTGCAGAATCGGTGTTCACCGTATTCATGGGTATCGACGAGTCACCAGAATACTTCAGTAAGATCTCTCATGGTCACTTCTTCTATACTCCTTCGAAGAAGGGACTGGGGGAGCTTCAGAGAAGTACTCTTAGTACCCTGCTAGACGACTGGGAGAATACTTCGAAAGAACAGATACTCACTTGGCTCGATCCCTTCTGTCAGTTGAATACGTTCGAGATATCGCTTCCTGTCCTCAATGACCCGAAGACCGCCCCGAAAGGGAAGACTGGGCTTATCGTCAGCTTCTTACTCGATTATGAACTAGTCAGAAGGATCCGTGAAGATGGTTGGTATGATGAGTTAAAGACCTATATCGAGAAGAAAGTCATCAATATCCTCGAACAATCAATCTATCCTGGTTTACAGAAGAGTATCCTCTTTAGCTTCTCATCAAGCCCCTTGACCATTGAAAAACAGGTCAGGAGTTCTGAAGGAGCTATCGTAGGCTGGTCCTTCGAAGAACCAGTACCGGTAAACCCCGGGATCCTGAAGATGAAGGATTCTGTGAAGACTACCCTACCGGATGTCTTCAAGGCAGGGCAGTGGGCTGCAAGTCCGGCAGGTATACCAACCTGCATACTGACAGCTAAACTCGCGGCAGACCTCGTCTATAAAGAATTATCATGACATATCTTCTACCGGGAATAGTGACTATTCCCGGTAGAAGATCCCTCTTCATAGCATGCTCTATAGTGACAGGAGCATACTCCAAGTAGAGTATACAGATGATGAGAGGCTCTCATAGGATTAAGATAGTAGAACTATAAACAGCTTATTATCTTTTGGTTCTTTACCCGATAGGTAGCAGAAGTAGCTTTCTCAAGATGAAATAATAAATGATAATTTTTTATCATTTATCTATTTGTTGTATAATTTATTGACAACTAACATATAGCGTTGTATAAATATTCATCACCTATTAAGTAAAAGGGATGATTTATGAATAAAGATACAACTGATATACTTTTTAGCAACAGTACAGTAAATATGAAAGCTCTAAGAACAAAAGCCTATAATTTCAGGTGGGCAGAAGTACCAGAAGATGTTATCCCCCTAACCGCGGCTGACCCCGATTTTCCCGTAGCCAAAGAGATCGTTACAGCGATCACAAACTATATCTCTGATGGGTATTTCTCCTATACTCCACATACAGGATTCCCAGAGTTCAAACAGTCGATCGCAAACTATCTGAACACCTGGAAGAATGAATATGTAGACCCCAAATTAGTCCTACCGATAGACAGTGCTGCAAGAGGCATGTATATCATAGCGAAGAGTGTCTTGAGTGAAGGAGATGAGGTTATCATCTTTGATCCAGTTGACTATCTCTTCAGAGAATCAACCCTAGCAGCAGGCGGTACTCCGGTACTATTTGATGCGAAAGTCATTGATGATCATATAGACCTCTCTCATCTAGAAGATCTTATAACACCAAAGACTAAGATGATCTGTCTCTGTAATCCACATAATCCTCTTGGAATGGTATACAGCAAAGAGGAGCTTGAACTGATTCTTGATCTGGCAGCGAAATATGATCTATGGATCATGAATGATGAGATCTGGTCAGATATCGTCTTCAGCGAAAAACCATTTAAAAGCATCCTCTCCCTAGGAAAAGAGCGAAACCAAAAGACTCTCTCAGTTTTTGGCTTCTCAAAGAGTTTCGGTATAGCAGGACTCCGTGCAGGATGTCTCTATGCCCACAATGAAGCAATCTTCGAAATACTGATGGAGCATGCTGAAGTGAGGACCACTGCAGGTGGTATCTCTTCACTATCTCAGATCGCAGGGAGGGCATGTCTTGATGAATGTCGTTACTGGGTAGAGGGATTCCTTGAGCATCTCACAAAGAACAGGGATTATGCAGTCAAACGACTTAACGAGATGCCTCACATAACTTGTAGAGTACCTCAGGCAACCTACCTACTCTTCCCGAATATCACAGATACAGGATTCTCCTCAGAGGAGATCGCAGACAGATTGCTAAAAGAGGCTAAACTCGCCATCGTACCCGGCACAGCTAGATTCTTTGGACCTGGAGCAGAAGGATATATCCGTATCTGTTTTGCGACATCCTTTGAGATCCTGAAAGAGGGACTAGACAGACTCGAGAAATGGCTCAAAGAGAACTGTAGTCTCTAGTTTCAAGAAACACGTGTGATGTGTTCGTATCGTACATTATTTTTGGGGCTGATTATTTAATAAGATGCACAAAATTATAATAGTAAAAATTCTATGGAGGAATGATTAATGAAAAGATTAACAGCATGTATGTTACTCGCAACCTCGATCCTGTTGCTAGCAAGCTGCGGTGGGGCTGACAAGACTACTGAAGTTAAAGAAACAGTAGTGAAACAAGAAGCTGTAGCTGAGAAACCTGCTGCACCTACAGGTCCGATCATCATTGGAAGTAATAGTGCACCAAGAACGCTTAACCCACTGTTTTTCCCAAGCAGACAAGACTCGATCGTAACCAACTTGATTTTTGATAATTTTGTACAACCTAATAAAGATGGTATTATCGAAGGTGCATTGGCTAAATCCTTTGAGATCTCTGAAGACAAACTCACCTATACGTTCAAACTTCAGGAAGGTGTTACTTGGCATGATGGGGAAGCCTTTGATGCAGATGACGTCGTAGCAACTTTCGAGATGCTCGCACACCCTGATTATGCTGGTGGTGTTGACCGAACAGGTCTGATCGTTGGTGTTGAAGAATTCAAAGAGAACCCAGCCGGTGGTATCTCGGGTGTTACAGCTAGTGATGATAAGATGAGTGTTACGGTTAAGATCAAAGAACCTTCTGCGTCCTTCCTTGCAGGACTCTATATTCAGATCCTACCTGGTCACTTAATAAAAGACTTCGATCTTACACAATTAGAACAACTTGCTTTCAATTCAAGCCCTATCGGAACAGGCCCTTTCAAATTCAAAGAATGGAAAGTTGGCACCTCGATCACGGTTGAGAAGAATGATGCCTATTTCAAGGGAACTCCAAAAGTTTCAAGTATCATCATCAAGTTCGGAGAGAACGTAGCTCTTACTACACAACTTCAAACTGGCGAGATCGATATGTTAGAAGTTGAAGAAGAAGGATATAACACCTTCATCAGTAACCCAGATTTCACTCTCTACACATACCCTATGCTTAGTGTCGATTACGTTGGGTTCCTCACAGGACCAGGACGTGCAGAAGATACTATTGAACCAAAAGCTGTATTCAGTAAGAACATCAGACAAGCACTTGCCTATGCGACTAATAAAGAAGCATTGGTTCAGGGTGCATATGGGGTGACTGGTTATGCTCATGACTCTGTTTTCCCAAAGAACTCAATAGGTGACAGCCCTAATGACAATCCTTATGACTTCGATCTCGCAAAAGCAAAATCACTTATCGAAGGTGAAGGTTATGTCATGAACTCAAGTACTGACGTATACGAGAAAAATGGCGAACCACTAGATATCGGCATCTACTATGCAGATTCCTCTTCACCACAGGCAGCGATCTTCAAAGAACAATGGAGAGCAGCTGGTGTGAATGTCACACTTAAACTGGTAGATTTCGGTGCCCTTATTGATGTACTGCTCAGAAAGAGTGATGCAAATGGTAATCTCTCTGGAGATACAGGATTTAATGCGGATACCGCAGCTACAGATGCTAACTTCGATGCATACCTCCTTGGATTCTCACAAGAATCAGACCCTGATGAGTATGCTCAGTACTTCATAGAGCATCCTTTCTGGAACTTCTACCACTATGATAATGCAGATGTAGAGAAGTGGTTTGCTCAGCAAGCTGTGACTACTGATCAGAATGAGAGAATGAATATCCTTCATAAGGTCTCAGAACAGATCACAGAGGACCTCCCCTGGTTCACCTATGCTGGAAAGAACGAGACTATCGTAGCTGGTAATAATATCGGCGGTCTTGCTCCTGACACACGTGGGTACACTTTAGATGCTCAGAACTGGTTTATAAAATAAATAATCTCAACTTAGCTGCAGTGGTTCTTGCCACTGCAGCTTCATTAGGAAACATCTCCCTTGTACACAAAGAATAGTATCGAAATATTACAGGATCTGATTCGCATTGATTCACAAAATCCACCAGGAAACGAGAAGTTCGTCGTGGGATATATACAAGAGTTCTGTGAGAACCTCGGGGTTGCACATCAAATATATACCTATGAAGAACAGAGGTCTAATATCATCATTCGTATTGGAAAACAGTGCGATGATAACCTCATCATTCTCGGACATTTGGATGTAGTCTGTGCAAAAGCAGAGGACTGGACCCAAGACCCCCTAGGCGCTGAGCTCGTAGATGGATATATCTATGGCCGAGGTGCACTCGACATGAAGTACTTCATCGCTACCTCGATGGTAGTCATGAGAGAACTTAAAGAGATAGAAGAGACTCTTGATCGTGGAATCACGTTCATCTTCGCCGCCGATGAGGAGCGAGGTAGCTCCTTTGGCATGCAGCGACTGCTTCAAGAAGAGGGAATAGCTGAAGAACTCCGAGGAAAGATCGTTCTCAATGAGGGTGGAGGATTCTCAGTCCCCTATCAAGGCACCTGTCCTTACCTCTTTGAGACTGGACAAAAATCTGTCTGTAGGTTACGGGTCACCATACCTGAAGAGGCATATGCCGATCCCTACTTCCCAACCCTCACTCATGAAGCGACTCTCGTACAGGTACTTAAGAACCTAGAACAGATCATAATCGATGATCAGATACCAAAGACCTCAGAACTATTGATGGAGAGATTCTCTGATCATCAAAGCACTGGAGATCCTTTTCTCAGTAAACTGCTGAGAACCATGTCCTCATCGATCATTTCCCCTACGCTCATTCATGGAGGGGCACGTAATAAGACCACTGGTCCTCATATTCGCGGGACTATAGATTTTGATTGCAGGTTGCTTCCTGGAATAACACAAGAGACCTTTATCGAGAAAGTAGAACTATCCTTACAGGATCTTCCCGTAGTCATCAATGTAGAGTCATTTACTGAAGGATATGAGGCAGATGTCGATAAGAAGATCATCACACTGATGCGAGAATCTCTGCAGAAGTTCGATCCGACTATCACAGATCTCGTTCCGTTCATCACCCCGGGCTCGAATGATGGGAAGTTTCTCAAACCTCTTGGATGTGAGGTGCTCGGATTCGCACCACTTCACCGAGATGACACCTTCACCTCCATCTTGCCTTTGATCCATGGAATAGATGAGAGGATATCGACCAAGTCAGTCTCTTTCTGTGAAAAAGTACTGCATGAGGTATGTATCAACTACCTGATAGGAGATAAGTATATTGGCTAATAGTGAAAAGATCATTCAGTTAGAGAAAGAGCTGCAGAGATCAGGAATAGATACCTATCTGCTCTTGTCACGAGAAGACTCTGACGGTGTATTACCACTACTGCTTCCAACGCATGTCGTGGCACAGACAGCATTCTTCTTTAGACCAGATGGAAATCATATCGTACTGACTGGAAGTACCGATGCTCAAGCATATAAGGAGTTCGGTATCTTTGAGATCATTGAGGTACAGGATGATTTCGAAGCTGATTTCACCAAGATATTCGACAGACTCAGTCCAAAACAGCTTGCCTTGAATATCTCAGAGCATGACTATCTTGCCGATGGACTCACCGTAGGACAGTATCAGATGCTTGGGGATATGATCGGAGAGAAGAGATTAGCTGAGATAGAGGTCTCAAGTGAGACTATCATCTCAAAACTTCGAAGCGGAAAAAGTGAGTTTGAGATCACACAGATCAAGACTGCTGTTGAGAAGACCTGCCGTATCTATGCTAAGGTCGCAGGGGAGATCCGTATTGGTATGAATGAGACTCAGATCGGAGCCCTCTTCGTAGAGGGGATGAGAGAACAGGGAGTCGTAAATGCATTCGGAGATCCCTACAGCTACCCGCTGATCTGCATCAATCGATGTGGTCTTGCACATAGAGAACCCAATGAGGCCTACATCCTTCAGGAACATGATATTCTCATATGTGATTTCAGTGTCGTCTACCAGGGGTATTGTTCTGATATCGCACGAAGTTTCTATGTTCTAGGTAAGGATGAGACTAAAGCTCCAGAAGCTGTCCAGAATGCCTTTGATACTACGGTCGCAGCAGTATCGAAGGTACTTGAGAACATTGCTATAGGCATGAAGGGTTATGAGGTAGATAAACTTGGAAGAGATGTCATCGAACAGGGTGGTTATCCGACTATTCGTCATGCAACAGGCCATCAGCTTGGTATGATGGTACATGATGGAGGGACCTCTTTAAGTCCAAAGAGAGATGATAGACCTGCTTCGAAGACATTAGTTTCAGTCAATGAGGTCTATGCGATCGAACCAACTGTTATCCAGGATGATGGGAAACCGAGTTTTATCGTTGAAGAAGATATCGTCATCAGAGAAGATCACATCGAGATCCTCTCTGAACGGCAATTAGCACTCTACTATATAAACCGATAGTTGGAAGTACATATGATAACAGAAGAGCAGATCATTTCCATATTCAAAGATATGATCAGATTAGATACGACAAACCCTGAGGGGAATGAAGTACTCATGACAGATTACATCTCTCAGCTACTCGATACTCATGGTATCCCCTATGAGATCATCGCGCTTGAGAAGAACCGTACCAACATCATAGCCTCTATTGGAGAAGAGAGTGATAGAGCACCTATCCTTCTCATCTCACATATGGATGTTGTTCCCTGTGAGGGTCAGGATTGGGACTATCCCCCTTTTGATGCTATTGAGGAAGATGGATACATCTATGGTCGAGGGACCATGGATACTAAGCACCTGACAGTCATGCAATTAGTTGCCTTTCTACGGATGAGTACAGAGAAGCTTGATCGTAAGGTCTACTTTATCGCAACTGCGGATGAGGAACAGGGAAGTAAACTCGGCATGCCTCAGGTTGTCGCACAATACCATAAAGATCTGACTCGTGGCCTTGTGATAAACGAAGGCGGCGGTTTCTTCATGCAAAACGATGGTAAATCCTATTACATCTGTACAGTTGGTGAAAAGGGACGCTGCGAAGTGCATGTTACGATCAATGGAGATTCAGGACCTGCCTCCTTCATCAGTGATAACAAGGCCGTTACTAAATTTGCAAAGCTTATTGAACAGCTCTCATCCTATGAGTTCCCTCTCTGTGAGAACGAAGTACATACTATCTTCTCTCAGACCATAGGAGAGGTCCTAGACAACCCTATGCTCAAGAACTTCAAATGGTATAACGGACATGATGCCTGTATCCTCCAGTCATATGATATTGGCACACAGATCAATGTACTACCCTACCATATTGAATTTGATTTCGCTCTTCAGCTACTACCTGGGAAGACGCAGATAGATGCACAGAAGATGTTAGATGAGATCTTCAAGGGGATTGATGCTACCTATGAGATCACGGCATTCATGCCGGGATTCTCAAGTTCCTGCAATAACCGATTCTTCTCACATCTTCAGGAGCTTGTCCCAAAACACTATGGAGAAGCTCAGATCCTACCGGTATATGCTCTGGGAAGAACAGATGGAAGATTTCTCGGACCTCTCCCTTGTGATGTCTATGGTTTCTCTCCGGTCACTAAGACGATCCCTTTTGAAGAGGTACTTACCCTAGTACATCAACGCAATGAGAGAATCGATCGTGAATCGATCATCAAGGGTACCGATTTTATTACCGAATTGATTACTGTCATGGGATGTGAAACAGATGAATGAAAAATACCGACTCAACTTAGAAAAGATCGAGCAGGCGCAAGCCTATCTCGCAACCTATGATATAGACTGCTGGATCATCAAGACCAAAGAGGGCAGCGACCCCTGTATGCCTCTCATGTTCGGCTTCTCTATC
>CAZLZY010000065.1:0-10022 GCA_964564075.1 uncultured Spirochaetales bacterium | reverse complement strand
TGATGCGCGAGTTGGTGGCGCGCCGTGGCGATCTCGACCATATCCTCATCGAGAAGGTCTAATAGTTCCTCATCAGAAGTCTCATCGACCTTAACTACTCTGATCGTCGTTATGACATCTTTGATCTTTTCAGGAAAACGCTCCACGACCTCATCGACTTTAGGTTCAGATACTACCGGTACAGGAACGACTATGGATGCTTTCAAGCGCTCTTCGATGGAATTGATGGCTGCCTGTACTGACACTGAGAGTTCATCCTGGATAGATTGCTGAGCCTCTGAGATCCCACGATTCACCTCTGAAGAGAATGCCTGTAGAGCATTATCATATACTTGAGCGAACTCCTTCTCAGAAAGAGAGACTTTTCTCTGGCCTGCTGCCATCACGCTCTCCATCTCTGTAGTCATCTGCTGTTTGATGACCTCACCCACTTCGGTGCTCTTCTGTTCTTTCAACTGCAGTAATGATCCTTCAAGGTCCCTGACGGTCTCTTCGAAGAGTTTCTTAGTCTCCTGCATACTTGCTATCTGACTCTTCACCTCATCGAGTCCTGCTATATCAGTACTCAAAGCAGCTAACCGAGTCTCAGCTTTTTCAGTGAGAGATGCAAGATCCTTTAGGATCCTATGATAATGAGCTATATAGGTCTGGAGTTGTGAGAGGTCAGCAGCATGTGTCTCAAGATCCTCTAAGGACTGGTCGACTCGTTTGAGCATGGAGCGTACAGACGCCTCATGGACTTCTACCTGTTCTGTGATCTGTGAGAACCCAGACTGGATCTCTATATTACGGCCGTCCATCTCTTGTTTCATTCTCTCCATATAGGTCTTCACCAGGTATATCTGTCGATCCTTTCGATCGAGATATCTATAGAGGAAGATGACTATGATAGATAGAAGAAATAGCGCAATGTCAAACACGATATATAACATATTAACCTCACCTTATTCTGTAGCGCAGAGCAAACATACTCTTATATAGATATACCACATGATTTCTTATAGAACAATACAACAACGGTCTTGTATATTCTCTCACCTGTAGATTCTACTTGTCAACTGCAGATGGGAAGAGAATATGCATCAGCTCTTGGTAGGAGCTGAATACGATGTCAGCTTCAGGGTAGGATCTCTTCGATCTTCTGATGTGCACCGGATGAATATACAAGGCTGTCTTCATACCTGCAGCTCTCGCGCCGATGATATCCTTGCTATAACTGTTCCCTACATAGAGCATCTTTGAAGGGTCTGAGACACCAAGCTCCAGTGCGAACTGTAAGAATGGTGCCTGATGAGGTTTGAGCTGCCCGGTATCCTCAGCACTCGTGATAGCATCACAATAGGAACCAATCCCTAATGCCTCAGGTTTGATCCCTGGGGGGAAGTCAGAGAGGAGTCCTACTTTGTATGGTGAATCACCTAGCGCTCTGAAGAGCTCTTTAACACCCTCGAAGGGTCGGATAGATTTGAAGCTTTGAAGCCATGTACCATAGATACAGGAATCGATCCTCTCTAGGGTCTTAGCTATACTAGCTGTATCTGCAACCCTACCCATGGCTTGTAATATGAGAGATGCCTGTTGATTACGAAACTCATCTTGGGATCGTGCAGGCTCATGAGAACGAATCTCCCGTCTCATCCTACCAAAATGGCTCATGAGAAGGGGAGCTCGAAAGAAAGCCGGTAATGAACAAAGATACATCGCACTCTCGGGATAGAGAGTCCCGTCGATGTCAAAACCTACTGCTTCGAGCTCCTGTATCATCAGGCGTTCCGTTTCCTTTCACGCAGATTCACTCTGATAGGTATCGAGGTGAATCCAAGGTCTTTTCGAATATTATTCGTCAGATACTGAAGATACCCTTGAGGGAATCCCTTTAATCTGTTGACGAAGAAGAGGAACTCTACTGGAGCTGCATGGGTCTGTGTACCATAGTATAGCTTGTAGTAGGTACTATTCCCTCTTGGTGGTTCATAATGTTCGAGCCATTTCTGTAGAGCATTATTCACTCGTGAGGTCTCGACTCGTGTGTTAAGTTGCTTATAGACACCCCATGCGGTATCGAGGAGTTTCTCAACACCCTCTCCTGTCTCTGAGGAGAGAGGCACCATAGGGGCGAAGTTGAGTATGGGGAATACGAATCGGGTTCGATCCTTGATCGCATCCATCTGATTAGGTGTCTCTTTCACGAGGTCCCATTTATTGAGGACGATGACTACCCCTTTCCCCTTGTTTACGATAAGGTTCGCGATCTTCTTATCCTGTTCAACGAGGCCTATAGCTGAATCGACCATCAGGAAGATGATATCTGCCTCATCGATCGTCTTGATCGCTCTGTTTACTGAGTAATACTCTACGTCCTGGTCTACCTTCTTCTTTCTTCTGATTCCAGCAGTATCGAGAACGGTATAGGACTCACCCTTATAGGCGAAGTCTCCTACCACGACATCTCGAGTGGTTCCTGGGATAGGGCTGACGATAGAAGCATCTCTTCCGAGCAGTCTGTTCGTCAGAGTAGATTTTCCGGTATTCGGTTTTCCCATGATAGCGATCTTGATCGCCCTCTCATCATCAAAGGTCGGTTCGATCCCATCATATTCTGAGAAATCGATCAGATCTTCTAAAGCCTCTTCTAGGATATCGATACCGAGTCCATGTTCAGCTGAAAGACCTACGATCTTATCATACCCATAGGAGTAGAAGTTCCAAAGGAGGTCATCTCTCTGTGGGGTATCGATCTTGTTGATCGCAAGCAGGATCTTCTTAGCATAGGGACGTAGAGCCTCCATAAGAGTCTCATCTTCAGGTGTCACATCAGTGACATCTAAAAGGAGGACGATCACATCGGCCTCTTTGAGTACAAGATAACTCTTATCGGTGACGAGTGAGTCCAGGCCTTCCTGTTCGAGTTTCACTCCACCTGTGTCTACGAGTTCTACGACTCTATCTCCGACCATCCACTGGTCAAAGATCGGATCTCGGGTAACTCCCGGCATTGCGTCTGTGATAGCTCTTCGTTTTCTTATCATTCGATTGAAGAGCGTTGATTTCCCGACATTCGGTCTACCAATAATGGCAACGGTCGGCATAGTGCTATTAGTAATTGAAGATTTCAAATCGTTCATCCATCCATTTCCTGACATATCTATTTATTTCTTCGTATGATTCTAATTCGATTATTGCATCTACTAAAGATGTTGCATCTTCCATACTAACAGAACGGATGATACGCTTAACCTCTGGTATTCCTACCGGGCTCATACTGAATTCATCGAGACCTAATCCAAGCAGGACACATGTATATAATGGGTCTGCTGCTACCTCACCACACATACCTACCGGTACATTCATCGCATGCCCCTTATCGATGATCATCTTGACCATTCGAAGGACTCCAGGATGCAGTGGTTGATACAGGTATGCGATCTTCTCATTTCCACGATCTACTGCGATCGTGTACTGGATCAGGTCATTAGTTCCTATTGAGAGAAAGTCTACCCTCTTTGCCAGGACATCAGCGATCATCGCTGCAGAGGGAACCTCAATCATAGTTCCAAGTTTAATATTGTGATCAAAATCTATTCCGTCTCGGCTCAAGCCGCGCTTGACCTCTTCAAAGATCTCCAAGACTTGATTCAATTCTTCTAGGCCGCTGATCATAGGGAACATGATCCTCAGTGGCCCATATACTGAGGCTCGTAACATCGCACGAAGCTGAGTCTTGAAGATATCGGGTCTAGAGAGGCAGAACCTAACGGCTCTCCACCCTAGGATCGGATTCTCCTCATCGAACTCTTCAACACCAGGAAGTACTTTATCCCCTCCGACATCGATAGTTCTGATGGTAACCGGTCCCTGATCTTTCATACCCTTGATGACCTTAGCATACTCTAAGAACTGCTCCTCTTCTGAGGCATGTTCTCCAGGTCTCATAAAAAGGAATTCAGATCGATAGAGACCTATTCCTTCGGCACCATGTATGATACTGCTATCGACCTCTTCAGGGATCTCGATATTAGCTTTCAACGCTACCGTATGACCATCAGTAGTTCGAGCAGAGAGTGCATGGAAGGCCAACAGCTCCTCCTCATGCTCTACCCACTTCTTCAGTTTCTTCTCGTACTCCGCTTCAGTGATCCTATTAGGTCTTACAAAGACCTTACCCTCTATCCCGTCAACGATGATGCGATCCCCATTATTGACTTTCTTGGTGATAGAGGTGAGTCCGACTACTGCGGGGATCTCGAATGCTCGGGCTAAGATCGCGGTATGGGAGGTCTTACCTCCCGTATCGAGAACGATACCCTTGATGAGATCCCTGTTCATCGTGAGGACTTCAGAAGGAAGCAGGTTATTCGCTACGAGGACAACCTCTTCTGAAATATCGACTAGTGATGCACGTTCCATGTACATCAACTGATGTATCAGTCTGCTCTGTATATCGTACAGATCCACGGTCCGCTCTTTCAGGTACTCATCTTGAGTCTCCTCTAAAGACTGGACCATGATCTGGATCGTATCTTCTATGATACATTCTGCATTCATGAGTCTCTGTTCGATCCCAAGCAGGATCTTCTTCTCAAAGTCAGGATCACCGATCATCATGACATGGGCTTCGATGATAGCAAGCTCGTTTGCGACCTGCTTAAGCTCTGTCTCAGCTTTCAGATCACAAAGATCTTCCTTAGCTCGAGCCAATGCATCCATGAATCGTTCATGCTCCTCCACGACCTCATCGGTATCGATATTAAAGCGTGGTGCTTTGAGTGATTGAGTCGCATAGAGGAATACTTTACCTGTTATAATACCGGTAGATGCCGGAATACCTTTCACTATTCTCATGATAGTCCCTACTATACGGATATTCACCCTAGTTGTCAAAGTCTAAGCAGGTGGACCGAAGATGATTTATGTATCTTCGGGTTGCTCCATGCAGCTCTTTGCGATATGCTAAAATCCATGAAGGATCAAGAACCGCGCAAACGCGATAAAATACCTCCGGGTATGTGGATAGTACTGCTAGTCGCCGTACTGGCAGCCACCGCGTACAGCATCCCGATGACTATCAAGAACTATCGTGGTTCTGAGCTTGAAGAGACCGTAGCAAACTACTTGGAGCAACGATCGGGTAAAAAAGAGGCTCAAAGACTCTTCTATCAGGCAAAACTCTTCTTTCTTACCCCAGAACAGAATGGTACACTCATCCTCACCCCCCTAGCGACTGAGGTCGGTTATGGCAATGGACTCGATAGTCTGATCGAAGAACTTCTCATTGGTCCTGATCTTGAAGAGCTAGAGAACGGGACTATCACGCTCATTCCACGGGAAACCTTTCTTATCGGAAGCAGTATCGTGAAGGATGTTGCCTATATCGAGTTCTCCTCTCAACTCAAAGCATCTGGGAACTTCGGTACAGAGGGGACAGAGTTCGCCTGTAGACAGATAGCTGCAACGGCTAAGTCACTACCCTATATCGAGGAGTGTGTGATCCTCATAGATGGTGCTACCTTCTATTATGAGAACGCTTCACTTTATTAGATGTTTTATCAGATGAGAGAACTCGTCTAGATCCATCGTATCAGCTCCCGATCCTTCAAGTAGAGCAAGATATTCTCGATTCCCCTTGGCCCCGAGTATTGGAGAGGCTATGAACTTCGAGATACCGATCCCCTCTTCCGCTAACTGAGAGAATACTCTCATGAGCACAGTGATGATCACTGCATCATCCTTGATGACCCCATCAAAGGTTGGATCATCCTGCTGGAGTTCGAACTGAGGTTTGATCAGGGCTATCAGCCACTTCTCTTTCGTCTGACCTATGATATGAGAAGCTGCTCCAGAGATAGATCTGAAGGATAGGTCGGCTACAGCTGCATCAACAAGGGCCACGAGATCCTTCACATGCATGATATTCGTCTGTTCCATCACCACGACTCTCGGATCTGTACGTAGGAGGTATGAGAGCTGGTTATACCCCACATCAACTGAATATACTCGTTCTGCTCCATGTGAGAGCAGACAATGGGTAAAGCCCCCTGTGGAAGCCCCTGCATCGATGAAGCTCTTAGCTGAGACATCTATACCCCAACTAGTCAGTGCATGATCGAGTTTCTTCCCTCCACGAGAGACGAACTCATCTTCAGCAAAAGAGATAGTCGCATCTATACGGACAAGTTCTTTAGGGTTTGCGATACGCCCGCCGTCAACAATGACTTTACGACACATGATCAGAGCGAACAGACGTTCTCTCTCCTGTTGCGGATACTCTCTGCACAACAGGTCTAGAAGGGGTAGACGTTTCAAGGCCTAGACTCCTAGATAGGTGTTAAGTCGTTTTAGCTTGAGCGCCTTACCGGTAGCGATATCTACCGTAGCGATCAGTCCATTGATCATTGCTGGAGAGTCTGAGATCTCACTTCTGAGAGGTATCTGTGTCAGTTGTCTCTCGATCGAGATCTTGGGATCACTACCGATGACACTCAAGGCTGCTCCGGTCATCCCTATATCAGTGATATATCCGGTACCTTCGGGGAGTATCCTCTCATCAGCTGTCTGAACATGAGTATGAGTCCCTACGAGTACTGAGGCCCTACCGTCAAGATAGAGAGCTAGTGCCTCTTTCTCTTCTGAAGACTCGGCATGAAAATCAATGAGGATTATCTTGGCCTTTCCCTGAAGCTGTTTTATGATCTCATCAGCGGTTCTAAACGGACAGTCAGTCTGAGGCATACTCACCCGTCCCTGAAGGTTCACTACAGCGATAGGAACACCGTTCTTCTCAATTATGGTGTATCCACGCCCCATGACGCCTGGAGGATAGTTCGCAGGTCTGAGGATGCGAGCATCTGTTTTCAGACGATACTCGATCTCCTCTTTCTGCCAGATGTGGTTTCCTGAGGTGATGACATCAACACCGACAGAGAAGAACTGATCTGCCTCTTCCGGAGTGATACCAAATCCACCAGCCGCATTCTCACCGTTAGCGATGACTACATCGATCTTATGATTGCGAATCAATTGACGCAATCCAATAAATAGAGCCCTGCACCCTGGTTGTCCACAGATATCACCAAGGAACAGAGCTTCCACTGTCTTATTTGACATAAAAATTACCTATTTAGCATACTCAACAACACGAGTCTCACGAATGATAGTCACTTTGATCCTTCCAGGATAACGAAGCTCAGCTTCGATCCTCTTTGCAATATCCTTAGCCAATTCCTTAGCCTCGATATCATCAACAGAATCATTGTTGACAAGAACTCGCAATTCTCTACCGGCCTGTACAGCATAAGACTTCTCAACACCTTCATAGCTGTTAGAGATCGTTTCCAGATTCTCAAGTCGCTTGATATAGTTGTTCAGTGTCTCTCGACGAGCACCAGGTCTAGACGCAGAGATCGCATCTGCGATCTGAACAATGATAGACTCGATACAATTCGGCTCTACATCATTATGATGTGACAATATCGCGTTGAGAACATTTGCATCCTCACCAAGTTTCTTGGCAAGATCAGCTCCCATCTCTGCATGGTTAGCAGAACCTTCAGATTCGATACCCTTTCCAATATCATGGAGGATACCACCTCTGATCGCGAGATCTCGATCAGCACCAACTTCAGAAGCGATCATACCAGCAAGTACTGCAACCTCTTTCGAGTGAAACAGGACATTCTGTCCGTAACTTGTACGGTAGTACAATCGACCGAGAGCTCTTACAAGCTCCTGACTGACATTATGGATTCCAAGATCGAACATGACCTTCTCACCCTCATCAGTGATAACACGTGATACTTCACGAGTCACCTTGTGCACTACTTCTTCGATTCGTGCAGGGTGGATTCTTCCATCCTGTACTAGTCTTTCAAGAGATTTTCTTGCGATCTCTTTTCGGACTGGGTCGAAACATGAGATGACTACAGCTTCAGGTGTATCATCGATGATGATATCAACGCCGGTCAATGTCTCCAATGTCCTAATATTCCTACCTTCTCTACCGATGATTCGACCTTTCATCTCATCACTCGGAAGGTTAACAGAGCTTACGGTAAGTTCAGAACTTACTTCAGTCGCAATCCTCTGTATGGTAGTCACCACTACATCTCGTGCAAGTTTCTCAGCTATGTGTTGTGTCTCCTGCTCGATCTTGTTGATCAGAGCTTGAGCATCCCTCTTAGCCTCGTTCTCCATGCTTGCGATAATCATGTTCTTCGCTTCTTCAGCACTCAGTCCTGCAATACGTTCCAATTCGGCACGTAATTGCTCTTCCTGATTCGCTACTGAAGTCTCACGACCAGATAGCTTTTCCTCTCGCTCAGAATACATTCGTTTCGTTTGATCCAATGCACTCTGTTTTCGTTCTAGATTTTCCTCTTTCTGCAGAACTCTTTTCTCGTATCTCTGCAGTTCATTTCTTCTTTCTCTGTTTTCTCGTTCCTGTTGATGCCGCTCTTTCAGCAGCTGATCTCTAGTTTCAAGCTGAATGTCTCGACTCTTTGCTTCAGCATCTTTTATAGCTTCTTCGCTTAGTCTTGCAGCTCTTTGTTCTGTTGAAGAAAGCTGAAATTTAGCATACAGCCAACGGATTAACCAACCTAGAATTACTCCAGCCAGAGGAAGTATTATATTTAAAAGCATATTCTTCCCCCAATTTTATTTGTTACCATAATATGTAAGTACTATGGGATTGTCAATCCTATTGTGATATGGCATTTCGCGTTCACCACGGTTGAAATGGGATTTATAGTATTGAAAATGGAAAATAGATGAATCTACGAGATTTTTGATAGACCGAAGAGCATAAGGTCCTAGAGAAGTGGATTCATCTATAGTCACGGATACTGACCCTAAGAACATACCCACCAAACAGGCAAGATAGTCCTGCCAAGATCCTTTTAATACCTACAGGGAAACAAACAAGAACCTAGGGGGGGCTCTCGTAGACTCTCTACATGCAAGGGGTTCTTATGCTCATTCAGGTATGATACTGATGAGTTCTTCATGCTGAATCAGACTCAGAAGGATACTATAGGCCATACGTAGAAATCGTGAAAACTATCGGTAATTCTTTTTATGATATTTTACGATTAGTGTCTTAATCTTGCATAATCGGGCTGATTACCTCCAAGATAGATGAATTGACTCTCTAAGATACCTGATATAAGAGATACCACCCCATGGGAGCATCTCCTGCATCATACATCATGAGCTACCAATCAGAAGCCTTCTCTTTCTCCTAATACCGCCATATTCGAATAGTGAATAGGGGTGAGGCACCAACGTTCTCCATCATGACGGAAGACTTGGGTCTCTCGACCTTCGGTATGCTGATGAGTTCCATCATTACGCCTTGTAGCGTTGAACTCCCAGTAGAAGATGGCGATAGCCATGCCCTCATAACACGCTATATCAAGGTTGTAGACCTTGAGATTCCTTTCACTGAAATTATCACGCATCATCTTGAAATAGAACTCTTTCGTGACGTTATCCCAACCTCGATCATCCCCTTTTGGGTGAATGAACGCTACATCTTCAGTAGTCGACCAGACTGTCGCGGCAAGGTCGCTGTCCGCTCTATTTATCGATTGAGCATACTGATCAACCAGAATCGCGATCTCTTTCTTATCTGCAAAGACCATACTATCATCTCCTTATCGTTCTGAGACAGAAAAGCAGCCACAGCAGTGACCGCTTCCCTCAAACATCTGATCATAAGTTCCCTAAAAAGGGAGCTCCTATCTCTATTTTGCTACACGTCGATCGATTCGCTGCTGTTTCTTATCAGCACGCCATTGTTTGACTATAGGGGCCCTGTTCACAAGAGAGAATATTGGGACTAGTACAGCAATTGTCATCATGACTGATCCTGCAGAGAAGTGGAAATACGCATTCGCTAGTGTATCATAGTAGATAACTGATCTTCGATAGAAGAGTTCTACATATCCACCAAGGACAAACCCCATAAGATATGGTGCTAGATGGAACTTATTTCTCTCAAGAATATATGCTACGGCTCCGAAACC
>CAZLZY010000064.1:8261-10068 GCA_964564075.1 uncultured Spirochaetales bacterium | reverse complement strand
CAATACTCGTACTTCTTGCAAGATCCCTTGGTTGGGATGCATTGACTGGTCTAGGCTTGAGTCTAGGGGCGATCGCCTTTGGGTTCGCCTCTGCTATCTCAAACCCCTTCACCGTGGGGATCGCACAAAAGATCGCTGGTGTTCCCCTCTTCTCTGGAGCTCTCTACCGAATCCTCATATTTATTGTGATCTATCTGATGTATACGACCTATGTGGTCTACTATTCTAGAAAACACCATGATAGCCTGAATACTAGCATAGCCTTGGACCCCTCCTTGAACTTTGAGGATACGGGGAATCCCCGTATGAGAAAAGCTGTCATATGGTTCGTCTCTATGATGATCACCATGGTCGTCATGATCATCGTCACTTCCAATATCGAGGCACTCGCAGATCTCGTACTAGTAGTGGTCATGCTCTTCTTCCTATTGGCAGGACTTGGTTCCGGTCTCATTTCTGGGATAAGTATACGAGACCTGTTTAGATATATCTGGCAGGGAATCGGGAATGTGGCACCTGGGGCCATCTTGGTCCTCATGGCATCGAGTATCAAGTTCATCATGGCTGAAGCTGGGATCATGGATACGATCCTCTTCATAGCATCTGGGAAGATCGCTGGCTCAGGCCCCATATCGGCTGTACTTATGATCTATCTACTCGTACTGGTCCTCAATTTCTTCATCAGTTCCGGTTCTGCGAAAGCCTTTCTCATTATCCCCATCATCAGCCCATTAGCTGATCTTGTAGGACTAACGAGACAAAGTGCCATCTTAGCATTCATCTTCGGTGACGGTTTCTTGAATATATTATATCCTACGAACGCACTACTGCTGATCTGCCTCTCTATCACAGGAGTCAGCTATGGTAGATGGTTCAAGTGGATATGGAAGATCGAATTGCTCATATTCTTAGTATCGATAGGGTTCCTACTCTTAGCAGTAGGGATCGGATATTGATCATCATGAGGAGAACATCATGTATATAGCTCTTATTGTCGGACTCATGATCAGCTTACTTAGCATCATCACTATACGAACTATTCGGTTCAAACCTGAGCAGAAGGAGAGAAGAGAGCCTCCTATACTACCTGACAATCAGGCTCCTGAACATCTTGCTAAAGCTGTCTCCTTTCAGACGGTATCCTACCCGAATGGTGTAGGCGTTGATTGGAAGGAGTTCGATAAGTTCCATATCTGGCTAAAGGAGACCTATCCACTCGTTCATGAACATCTTGAACTTGAGATGATAGAGACCTATACCCTTCACTACACCTGGAAGGGGACCTCGTCTGAACTTGAACCTATCCTCCTCCTAGCCCATCAGGATGTAGTCCCTCCAGGGGATGATGCAGGTTGGGAACATGGTCCTTTCTCAGGGGATATCGATGGCACCTATATCTGGGGACGAGGGACCCTTGATGTGAAGATCCAGATCATTGGGATTTTTGAGGCCATAGAGGTTCTTCTTTCTCAAGGATTCACCCCGGTACGAAATACTCACCTCTGTTTCGGTCATGATGAAGAGGTCGGAGGATATGCTGGAGCATCAGCTGCAGTAAGACTCTTCAAGGAGCGGGGGCTACGTTTTGCCTATGTACTTGATGAAGGTGGAGCAGTCTCTGAGGGTATGATCTCAGGGATCGATGAACCGATCGCTACGATCGGTATTGGTGAGAAGGGCTATCTCGATATTGAACTGAAAAGCCTCTCTCCGGGAGGACACTCATCCATGCCTCTGCCGCATACAGCTCTGAGTCGAATAGCGACAGCAATAACAAAACTACAAAGACACCCACTGCCTACAAGAC
>CAZLZY010000064.1:0-8251 GCA_964564075.1 uncultured Spirochaetales bacterium | reverse complement strand
TAGAATTCGCACCAGCTGCAATGTTCAGAGCAATAGGGCCCCATATGTCACTGACTCATCGTATCGTACTGGCAAATCTCTGGCTACTCAAACCGGTATTCCTCTCGATCATGTCAAAGAATAATACGAGTAATTCTATGATCAGGACAACGATCGCATCGACGATGGCTACAGGCTCTACGGCGGCAAACGTACTACCGACTGAAGCGACAGCCATCTTGAATATAAGACTACTGCATGGCGATACAGTCGATTCTGCTGTAGCATATATCAAGAGAGTCGTAGATGACCCACAGGTGACTGTCACCCCTCTCAGAGAGGAGAATCCATCCGGTCTCTCCCCAGTTGATGTCAAAGAGTTCTCTCTGATCAAAGAGACTGTCGCCAAGGTCTTCCCTGAGGCTATCATCGCACCCTATCTTATGGTAGGAGGTTCTGATGCAAGAAAGTATGAGGAGGTCTCAGATAAGGTCTATCGTTTCGGTCCTTATCAGCTACCAGCGCAGGAGCTTGGCAGGATGCATAGCTACAATGAACGAATAACTATTGAGAATGTGAAGAAAGGATGTGTTTTCTATACAGAGATCATCAAAGGATCTAATAATCTATAAGGGGCTACCGAAATGGCTAAAGCGAATATCTTTGCAGGGAACTGCAACTTCAATACGACCGTAGAGACTACGATGGGAGATGATATGCAGGTACACCTGAATATTGAGAGTGAATGTCCCCATATCACTAAGATCGCAGAGGAGCTCAAGACTCTTGATCCCTTTCGTGAGATGTCTTTCCAATCAGGGGAAGGCCCAAAAGTATTCGAGGTCATGACAAGGAGTTGCCCACACCCCTCCTGTCCTGTGTTCTCTGGTATCTTACGCGCTACTGAAGTCGCTGCAGGATTGGCTCTACCGACAGATATGACTATTATCTTTGAAAAATGACAAGTATCTCTTACCGTAAGACCTACAAAGGGAGTTGGCTAGGCCAACTCCCTTTGTACATATATCGTCATTTATATTCTGTATCTTTACAGATTACCAGCTGTAGCGACCATGATCGCTTTGATGGTATGCATCCTGTTCTCTGCCTCATCGAATACCACTGAATGACGGCTTCTGAAGACCTCATCAGTCACTTCTAGCTCCGAGAGACCATATTTCTCATAGATCTCTTTCCCTACCTTGGTATCAAGGTCATGGAATGATGGTAAACAATGTTCGAAGATCACATCAGGGTTCCCGGAAGCTCGAAGCATATCCATAGTCACCTGATAGGGTTTCAACAGTTTGATCCTCTCTTGGTATTTATCCTCTTCACCCATGGATACCCAAATATCGGTATAGATGATATCAGCATCTTTTACGGCACTCTTCATATCTTCAGTGACTTCGATGATAGAACCACTCAGTTCACCGTAAGCCTTAGCTTCACCTAACATATCAGCTGAAGGGAAGAGCTCTTTTGGTGCTAGGGCGGTATAATCCATACCGACCTTTGCTGCAGAGAGCATGAGAGAGTTCGCTACATTATTACGTGCATCACCGACGAAGACCATCTTCATATGGTTAAGTGGTTTTGCGATATGTTCCTGGGCTGTCAAGAAATCTGCTAGGACCTGAGTCGGATGGTACAGATCTGTAAGACCGTTCCATACAGGGACACCAGAATACTTTGCAAGAGTTTCTACCGTTTCCTGTTCGTATCCTCTGTACTCGATCCCATCATAGAATCGTCCAAGGACCTTTGCAGTATCTTCGATAGACTCTTTCTTTCCCATCTGAGAGTTGGTAAGGAATGTGACATTCCCACCCTCATCATATACAGCTACTTCGAAGGCACACCGTGTACGAGTAGAGGTCTTCTCAAATAGCAAGACGATGTTCTTTCCAGCAAGCAGATCACCGCGTAGGCCTGATCGCTTTTTCATCTTGAGTTCTTTCGACAGATCCAATAGGTATCTGATCTCTTCAGCTGAAAAATCTTTCAGGGTCAATAGACTTCTTCCACGTAAATTAACAGGCATGGTACCCTCCTAAATATATCTTTCTCACATAGACCTGTAGAGAGGCATGCTCATGCATCTAGGGCCACCTCTACCTCGAACTAGCTCTGAACCATCGATGGTCAGGACTTCGATCCCATGTGAAGTCAATGTCTCATTTGATACCACATTTCTACGGTATGTGACAACCTTTCCCGGTGCTACTGCAAGGGTATTCGTACTGTCATTCCACTGTTCTCTTGCAGCGGTGATACTATCCCCTCCCCCGGCCTGTATAAGATCTACAGCAGGCACCTTCAGACCTTGGGCAAGAGCTGAGCTCAGTGAGCCTCCCTCTTCTACCTTCAATGCTCCGGTAGCACCCTTCTCGATAGTGAAGACCTTAAGTCTTCGCTCCACTCCCGAGTAGATAGTGAACTTATCATAATCGACCATAGTGAAGACCGTATCAAGATGCATATAGGCTCGGGTAAAAGGAATCTGTATGACGATAAGCTTGGTGAATCCTTCATCGCCGACAGAAAGGACCCGTTGGGCTAATTTCTCAATAGCCCAAGATTCACTTCTCGCAGAACAGCCTACCGCTATAGTATGCTTATCGAGGATCAATATATCACCACCCTCTATAGAGGATTCATCAGTATAGTGTTCCATCAGCCCGAAAGGACTCCCCTCATAAGGCATAGAGCTCTTCATAGATCGTAAGATCACTGAGAGTAAAAGAGTCTCTCGTTTACGAGCTGAGGTGTTCATCTCATTGATGGAGAATCCATGCCCGATAGCGGTCCCAGGATCTCTGGTAAAATAGAGATTCGGTAGGGGTGAGATATAATAGGGGTACTCGTCTCTAATAAAGAAGGAAAGATCTTTCACGCCTGTATGAGGTGCTATATCAGTCTTCTGTACCCCACCTATCAGATAGGATGCAAGATCTTCTGCATCAAGGCTCTGGAGCAGCTCTGTGATAGCAGCTTTGATCCGCTGATCCTTGACTCCTGAAGACTCAACCGCATCGGTGATCACATTATTTCGGACTTCAACAGAGACCAAAGCGTTACTGAGTAGTGTCTCAAAATAAAGAACATCACAACCTGCTTCAATCAATGTCTTTGCAAATTTGTCATGCTCTTTCTGCATATTCTCGAGAAATGGGATATCTTCGAACAGCATCGAATCGAGATACCGTGGTGTGAGAGTCTCAAGCTCTCTACCGGGACGGTGGAGCAGGACACTCTTCAGAGGGGCGATTTCGGAGAAGATCTGGATTGATAACTCATCTTTGTTCATCTGATCATCGTAGGGGTGCAGATCGATTATGTCAAGCAGCACCCCTGTATGGATTTACCCGAAGAGGTTCATCAACCCCGCCCCGCGTTTCTTGGCTTCACTCTCCGGAATCTCTGATCCGCTGAACTCGGCAAGTGCTTCAGGTGAGCTAGCAACAAGAACGACCTCATCATGATCAAGTGTATAATCACGGTTTATGAAATGATGATATCCATCATCTCGTTTCACTGCGATGATATTCACCGCTGCATTCCTTCTCAAGTCTGCCTCTATGATCGTCATCCCACCATATTTTTCCGGGATCTTTACCTCAGCTATGACAAGATCATCACCGATCGGAAAATAGTTGAATAGTCCATCAGAGAGGATCATAGGTGCCATTCGTTTTGCAGCTTCCTGGTTAGGGAATACCACATGGGTGGCTCCGATGATCTCGAGGATCTCACCATGTTCACGGGATTCAGCTTTAGCTATGATCTTTTTTATCCCCAACTTCTTAAGATAGTTGGTGACAAGTATTGATACTTCGATCCTGTCTCCGAGATCTACTATCGCAGCGTCAATAGTCTTAGGTATCAGTCGGAAGATAGTCTCTTCATTGATCGCATCTGCTATGAAAGCACTAGTCACCCTGTCCTTCAGTGCCTCTATCAGTTCTCGCTTCTTATCAATGACAAGGATCTCACAATCTATCCTGTTAAGCTCATCAAGCATGAACCTTCCAAATGTACTCATTCCAATAATCGCAAATTGTTTCATCAGCCTATTAAGACCTCCTCTTCTGGATAGTCGACAATATTCTCATCATGTTCCCTGAATAGCTGTATAGTCATCGAGATGATACCTACTCTTCCAGCGAACATAGTTATTATGATAATGTATTTTCCTACTAATGATAGCATAGGGGTCAACCCGGTCGATAACCCGACTGTCCCGAATGCCGAAACACTCTCGAACACGATAGCATAGAAGGTGATGTCAGACCCTGCTCCCATCTCTGTGATGGTAAGAAGGAAGATACTCGTGAACAACAGAATGATCGCCTTCCCGAGAAACAACATCGCTCGAGAGACGATCGATGCGGGGAGGACTCTATCTCCTACACGGATCCGACCATTAAAATCTGTCCCCTTAACAATAGCAAGGAATACTATCGCAAAGGTCGTCGTCTTGATACCACCGGCAATAGAGGCAGGAGACCCTCCGATGAACATCAATACGATGGTCAAAGCCTTTGAAGCTGCAGAGAGACTATTCTGATCGACTGTATTGAATCCTGCTGTCCTTGGTGTGACAGACTGAAAGATAGCGTTCATGACCTTATCGATGAGAGACAGCTCACTTCCTGTCCAGCTCCACTCAAGGATGAGGAACAGGATGAACCCGAGGGACAATAGAGCTACTGTCGACTTCAATACGATATTCGTATGTAAGGATAACCGCTTCTTCTCTTTCTTGAATACATTGATGATATCATTGTACACGAGAAAGCCTAAGCCTCCACAGATGATGAGCCCCATGATGATGATCATGAAGACAGGATCAGAGTCATAACCCCTAAGGCTATCGGTAAATAACGAGAAGCCAGCATTACAGAATGCAGAGACTGAATGGAACAGGGCATAGAAGAGAGCCTCTGATCCAGAGAAGGAGCTTCTGAACTTGAAGAACAGGAGTAGGGTTCCAATAAGTTCAAAACCAATAGTAAGTTTTAAGATATTGAAAAGTATATTATGTGCTTTGAACTCTATGGAATCAAGATAGAAGTTTCTCACTGTCTGAAGGTTACGCAATGACACCTTCTTACTCTTGTTCGCTGAGATGAATATGACTGTGGTGAAGGTGAGAATACCTAGACCACCGAATTGAATGAGTAGGAGTATGACGAACTGTCCAAATCGGGAATATAGTGCAGTATCTACGGTGATAAGTCCGGTCACACAAACAGCAGAGACCGCGGTAAAGAGTGCATCGAGCCCGCTAAGAACACCGGCCCCATCCCATGCGAGGGGAAGACTCAAGAGGATTGTTCCAATCAGTATAAGAATCAGAAAGTAGGCAAATAGAACAACACGTTCTGAACCGAATACATGCTTCATAGGAAAAACAGTAATATAAAACAGGCTCAATGGCAATAGAAAAAACTCAAACCTTTCTATGCTCGACCTGCAACTCCTAGATCTATTCTGTATAGTGTTGTAGAGGCTGTGATATAGAGTCGCTTCAGATCCTTACCACCCCAACAGAAGTTCGCAGCCTGTTCAGGGACGAAGATCCTTCCGATAAGCTCAGCTTCAGGACTGAAAACGAGAATCCCACCAGGACCGGTCGAGAAGATATTACCTGCACTATCGATCTTGAGACCATCAGCCTTTCCGGGAAGATCTTCGGTGAACTTCGCCCATAAACGACCATTTGATAGGTTTCCAGAAGAGTCGATATCAAAGACTCTAATCAGCTGTTCTCTTGTATCATTCACATAGAGAAGGCTCTCATCCGGGGATAGACATAACCCATTAGGGAAACTGAAATCATCGATGAGTAAAGAGGTTACCTCAGTCTTAGGATCATAGGAGTATACCCCCATAAAATCCAATTCAGGAGCTCTAGGGATACCAAAGCCGGCGCCTCTGCCAGAAATAGGATCAGTGAACAGAATAAGGCCGTCGCTACGGACGATCACATCATTAGGACTATTGAGAGCCTTACCATCATAAGAAGTAGTCAGAACTGAATACTCACCCTCTCTCGTCGTCTTAGAGACTCTGCTCGTCCCATGTTCACAGGTTATGAGGTTCCCTTCCCTATCAAGGGTATTACCATTAGCGAGATAGCTGTTATCACGGAAGAGCCTGAGACCGTGTTTATCATCAATGAGATATATAGCATTCCCTTTGATATCATTGAAGAAGAGTCTTTGATCTCTCTCATCCCATACGGGGCCTTCGATGAATCTGAAGCCTGACTCGACTACGATGAGTTCACTGGACTCTATGATATGATCTGAGAATGCAGGGGAGACTGCTTCAATATGTTTTGTTTGCATGGGGATTTCCTTTTAGATCAGGTACGGTCTTTGACTGAACCCCGTTCTAATATCTTTCCATTGAATAGATAGGAGACAGGATCTGGTGTGAAGTTCTCGATCTTTTCGATCATGAATTCAATAGTTCTATCGATCATTCGCTTCATAGGTTGTTCATAGGTAGTAAGAGGATAGACCTCTTCATTTGGTACGGTGATACCATCAAACCCGACGAGAGAGAAATCATCTGGGATAGAAAGTTCAGTCTTATGATAAATATAATCCATGAAACCCATAGCCATATCATCAGAAGGACAGAACACTGCATCAAAGGACTTCTTAGAGGCTAAGAGCTTCTCTGCTGCATTGAATCCTGCATCATAGTTAAAATAATCACCTTCAACCATGAAGATATCCTCGATCCCAAGATCTTTAGAACGATTATAGAAACCTTTCTTTCTATCACGGTTTGTTGAGGAACCTTTCTCACCAGCAATATATACGAGTTCTTTATGGCCCTTATCAATTAGGTATTCGGCTACAACCTCACCTCCGGCAACATTGTCACAGCATACAGCATTGACACTCTGACCATCATTGAGACGGTTGAATAGGATCGCAGGAGTCCCAAAGGATTGGAACTGACTGACTAGATTTGATTCTAAGGTAGCTGATGTGATAACGACCCCATCCACCTGATATTCCAAGGCTTTGATCAGGTCAGCTTCGACTCGCTCTTCTGATTGGATATTGAAAAGCATGATCGAATAACCTTTCTGCTGAAACTTCTCAATGAAGAGCATGAGGGCATCAATATAGAATTGGTTAGAGAAGTTCTTGATCAATAGGCCGATGATATTAGTTCGTTGCTGGTTGAGTGATCTAGCAATCATACTCGGGCGGTAGCCTAAGCGGTCAGCAGTCTCAAGTATAAGTTTCTTCTTATCTTCTGATACGGGGATCCCGCTGTCATTAAAGACTCGAGAAACGGTGGATTGTGATACTCCAGCTTCTCTTGCAACATCTTTTGATGATACCCGTCTAATATTCTTTGCCATATCGCAACCAACCTCAATTCTAAATATTAATAAACATCTGAGCAGTTCCCTACTCAGATGATTATATAGCAGTATCTATTTAAAGAGCAAGTATTTCTCTGATCTGTGCTACACCGCTTCTGAAGCTGTGTATAACAGGGACTGGCTTACTCTTACAGACCTCTACTAATGAGACCATAGAGCCCTGTGCAAGACAGACTACTTCGTTCTCTGCACATGCTTTATCGATAGTTTCCATGAGGATCTTATCATGTTTTGGTTTATCACCTTCACCCAGCAGTGCATCATATGCGCCTTCAGCAAAACAGGAATTCACTACGACATCATCTCTACCAAGTGCTTTAGCAACACTCTCTACGAGTCGGACAGATGGTCCTAAGGTAGTATAGGCAGTACCGACAACACCGATGTTCTTTCCCAGTGAGATAGCAATGTGAGCCATAGGTTCATCTACTTTCACATAGGGGATAGAGACAGATTTTGCAGCGATCTCAGAAGCTTCACCTACTGATGAACACTGATTGAGGATCATATCACAACCGAGTGCTTCAAGCTCTACCGCATATTTTGTCATTCTTCTGATAACGGCAGGAGTGACTCCTCCATTAGCTAGGACTTCTCGCAAAAGGCTGTCATCTATGATATTGATCATTTCGACTTCTGGTACCAATTCTGCAAAAAGAGCTTTCAAGACCTCTACTGAATAGAGGAATGTATGTATGACTCCAACTTTCTTTTTCACGGGTATTCTCCTTATAATCAAACAGCCGAATTAAAGTAAAGAGAAGGGACAACCTCAACGAGGCTGCCCCTTCATTCGGCGGTTATGGGTTCATTTTTCTCTTGCTCCAGCCTTTTGCATTGCGGCAATAAGCGGAA
>CAZLZY010000063.1:0-10206 GCA_964564075.1 uncultured Spirochaetales bacterium | reverse complement strand
CTACTCTCTATTCAGGATACAAAGAGGCCTCGATCACCTATGAACATGCAGAGAAGTTCCGAGTTGATGGTAGCATGCCATGGGCTGAAGAACTCATACGAAACCAGTTCGTACTCTTCGAGGTGTCTGATCGTGATATGAGAGTCATCGGGAAATATGATAAAGATATGGGGATGCTCAGATATGTAGAACCTCATATCGAGGGGGTCTGTGGTATTCATCCACTGAATCCTCAACAGGAGATGGCTTTTGATCTGTTACTAGATGATTCGATCGCACTTGTTACTCTGGTGGGAAAAGCTGGAACCGGTAAGACATTACTAGCTTTGGCAGCTGGATTCAAGAAGATCTTTGATACGAAGGTCTATACCAAGATGCTTGCGAGTCGTCCAGTCATGCCCCTTGGTAAAGATATTGGTTTCCTCCCAGGCAATAAAGAAGAGAAACTCTCACACTGGATGAAACCTCTTTATGACAATATGGAACTCATCGCATCTCGGAACACTCGAGCGGAGCTCAAGAGTGTAGAGACGATACTCAAGAGCAGTAAGATCGAGATCGAAGCGATCACCTATATCCGAGGGCGGTCCCTACCGAAACAATATATCATCGTGGATGAGGCACAGAATCTCTCACCTCACGAGATCAAGACGATCGTCAGCCGAGCAGGTAAAGAGACTAAGGTCGTATTGACCGGTGATCCCTACCAGATCGATAGCCCCTATCTCGACAGTGATTCAAATGGTCTGACCTTCCTCGTTGAGTCCTTCAAGGATCAGCAACTGTTCGGCCATGTGACCCTAGCCAAATCTGAACGAAGTATACTAGCTGAATTAGCTGCGGAGTTGCTGTAATGAATAGTATCTATGATGAACTTGTCTCATGTCCTCTCTTCTCTGCATTTAGTGCTGAGGAACTCTCAGCAGTCCTTACGCAAGACCTGTTCATTATCGAGACCTTCAAGAAGGGTGAGATCGTGAGAACCCAGGGTGATAAGTATGAAGCTCTCATGATCTTGCTCCAAGGTAAACTCAATGCACGATTCCATGAGTATTCAGGGAAGACGATGCTTGTAGAGACCTTGGCAGCTCCCGATCCTATCGCAGCTGGAGTGCTGTTCTCTGATGTGAATTATCTTCCCGTGACTACTGAAGCGGTCGGGGATGTGAAGATCATCACTATCAAAAGAATCGGGATACTGAAGCTCTTTCAAGTTAATGAAACGATGCTTCGTCGATTTTTGATGGAATCTGGTTCTAAGGTAGTCTTTCTCGCTGAGAAAGTACGACTTGCAGGGCTTGCGAACCTACGTCAGAAGATCTCTGATTATCTGTTACGTATGAGGGATCAGTTCAGCTGCAACGAGTTCACCATCCCCTACACGAGAGAGAAGATGGCAGAGCTACTCAGTGTAGCAAGGCCCTCCTTATCACGGGAACTTTCAAAGATGGTCGATGAGAGCCTCATCGACCTTGATGGGAGGAAAGTACGTATCCTGGAACCCGAAGAGCTTCAGGATACGTTGATGTCGTTATAGAGAGAATTTATAGAGCTGCAGGGTGTCATCTGTTGATGATCCGATGATTAGATACGTATCATCTGAGGATACGGCACAAGAGTCGGGTACTACGGTATCAGTTGTCGTAAACGTGCTATACGTCATCTGGTGTGTGCTGACATCATGAGCCAGATTGACTATTCCTTTTCCCGTTGATGTCACAACGAAGAGCTTTGATAGATCACTGGTAGCACAGATATCTTTCGGACTGAAATCTACTGGTATATTCGTAGTCTCTTTAAGGCGGGAACTCTGGGTGAATTCAGGACTACCGAAGGCTGAATCGGTCAGTGGATATTCACTGATGGTATCTGCTGAAAGGAGGAAGATAGTCCTAGTTTCAGGAAAGAAGACTTCAGAGGCACTAGAGAGCCCATAGTAACCACCCTGACCATAATCGATAGAGTAGGAGACCGTTAGTGCTCCATCTGTGGCTATCTGGAGAAGATGCATGGAGTTCGAAGCATAGGAAGCGAGAGCAAGAACCTCATCATTGTATCCAACAGCAATCGATTTGATCGTTTCGATATCTGGGGTAGGGGTGAATGAGTAGTTCCCTTTGAATGAGAAAGAGCTTGCTGTTCGTGTGAAGACGATGATCTGGTCGGTACTCTTTTCAGCTACGAAGAGCATCGTCCCATCACTGTTAAGGGCAATCCCTCCAAATTGATCGAACTGGTAACTGCCATTAGCATTCGTCCCAGTCTGCAGGAGTGTCTGGTATTGAGAGATCGTATCGGTAGCGGCACTGTGATCATATATGGTCACGCTCTTAGCATTCTCGGATGATACTGCTATGAAGTTACCATCTGATGAGAATGACAACTCTGATGCGCCATCTAAGAGATTCGTCACATCTGCATCTATCGTCTGTTTGAGGATGAGAGCATCTGATTCGATTCTCATGACCTGAAGGGAATCAGAGTATTGGGCTGCAGTGATGATCAGTCCATCAGGTAATACTGCTATATCTGCAATACCATCAAGTTGTAGGTCATTCTGTTCGCCTTCGATATATTCCGCATAGAGTAGGGGGCTTCCTGTAGGGGTTGCTTCAACAGCTTGGATATTCTGTTGTGCAGATCCAACACTACCAAGACTTGCTGATATCACTACCACATCAATACGATGCTTACCACTAGGTGAGACGAATGATATAGGATTACCCTGATTCAAGTACTGTCCATCGAGATACCAGGTACAGGTGAGCCCTGTCTGGATCGAAGTAGGTGATGGGACGAAGGATATATCGATCGCTTGGTTTGCCGTGATCGTCATGGGAATCCCCTCGATAGTCCCTTCGATAGGCGCTGATGAGTCATCTATGAGAGTCATGCCTAGATCGAGTTGGAGATCATTGAACTCCATAGTTATTGAATCTGTCGTAGTGATACCATCTACGATACGTAGGATCTCTGTAGCTCCTGCGATCATGAGCCCATCGGAATAGAGTTCACTCATGAGAAGATAAGCTCCTGCCTGAAGATCATTTAGCGTATAGGTGACTTCTCCATCTACAGTTGAGGATGCTACAAGTACTTCCGGGTCCTCTAAGGATCCGCAGAGTAACATATAGGTCGTTACGGTAGGTGAGAGGGTTTGGGTAGCATCCCAGTCAATCGAGATAGAGGCACTACCGACACCATAGAAATCCTCCATAGTGATCTGTCCTGAACTTGTGGTATTTGATAGGGTGATGACTGAATCACCTTGCACAAGACCTACACCGTTATCAGAGAACCCAATAGCGGTAACATCCCAATCACCGGTCAGAAGGCCAGAGACGGTAATCTGGGTATTATTCGTTGTGATAGAGAAGCTCGTTCCATCAGGACCTGCTCCGGTCACTTGATAGGATGTGACAGTCAACGGTTCATCTGGGGTGATGGTTCTGCTGGAGCTTTGGTAATGCTCAAGGCAGATATGAAGATCTGCGGTCTGGGCTGCGGGTTGGCAACCTACGAGAATAGCGATGAGACAGAGCATGGATACCATGATGACTCCTGTAGAAAGATGCTGTTTGTTCTTCTGGTTGTAAAAAGTATGTTTCATTACTTCCTCCTGTAGATCATGAACTCAGTTATCAGTGGATTGATTCAAATTAAAGAAGATATTATGATAAATCATGGTTTCAGTTATCATTCCTACCTATAATCGCTATACCCTATTGTGTGAAGCAGTACGATCTGTACTTGATCAGACGTTCTTGGATCTAGAGATCCTCATCATAGATGATGGGTCCTCTGAGGATATCGAGCAGATCACCACTCTAAGTCCTCTCATCAAATACCTCCGTATTGCCCATTGGGGGATGCCCGGATATGTACGCAATCGAGGAGTGGAGAACTCAACTGGTGAGTATCTTGCATTCTTGGATTCTGATGATCTGTGGTACCCGAATAAGCTCGAGCGACAACTAGCTTACATGGCAGGTATCTCTCCCTCTCCTCTTATCTATACGAAGGAGCGATGGCTCAGAGATGAGAAGGTCATCCGACAACGGAAGTTCCGACAAGGGGAAGGCGATATCTTCGATCTGGCTCTTAAACGGTGCATGGTTGGTCCATCGACTGTTCTTATGAGAAGAGACTTGTTCTTAACCTATGGTGGGTTTAGAGAAGATCTTGAGATTGCTGAAGACTATGAGTTATGGTTAAGGCTAACTGCTATGCATAAGATAGGGTTCATTGATGAACCCCTGATCACGAAACGGGCAGGACATGGGGATCAGTTGTCAGAGAAATATGGTTATATCGAGTTATTCAGGATAAGAGCATTACAGGAGCTTGTGGATAAAGACTGGTTCTCTGTTCATGCAACTGATTCTCACCAATCTCGAGCAACCGCTGAACTTGTAAGGAAATTTGAGATCTGTGCCTCTGGTGCTAAGAAGAGGGGACTAGAAGATGAGTATCATGTGTATCAAAGAATGTATGAGAGGTATCATCAGATGTCCCTGAACCGAAGCTAGGAACATCTTCTGTCTATAGATGAATGGATGCAGATTCCTCTTTGAGGATCTTTGCGAGAGCTGGATCTTGCTTCGCATAGGCAATGATCGTTCTTAAGTATCCTTCAGGAGAGCCAGTATCTAGACGCTCTCCTTCGATCGGGGTGAAGACGACTCTCTTCTGATCCATGAGTCTCTGCAGAGCATATACATGAAAATATTCACCAGTAGTATGTTTATCCCAACCCTCTTGGAGGTATTCGAAGATATCTGGTGTATAGAGGTATCGACCTATAGTTGCCTCTTTACTAGGTTCTTTTCCTGGCTCCGGTTTCTCAATGATCCCTGTGACATGTAGGTTATCTTCATCAAGTGCAAGTACGCCGTAGCGTTCAAGGTTTGGTGGGTTATGCATGGTAGCCATGACAGAGCATCCCGTCTTATCATACATATCTATGAGCTGTTTGCTTAAGGGAGTCTTTCCCATATGAAGGTCATCTGGATAGGCTACGATGAATGGCTCATCTCCGATCGCCTCTTTTGCCTGAAGTAGGGCGTGCCCGGTTCCGAGCATCCTGCTCTGTCGGACGGTGATGATATTCACTGCAGGTGGTTCGATGAGCTTGAGTTTTACCTGATTGTTCTCTTGTGTGAAGAGTGTCTCAAGTTCGATCTCTCGATCGAAATAATCATCAAGGACCTTTTTTCTTCGTGAAGTCATCAGGACGATTTCAGTGATCCCTGAAGCAATGAACTCCTCTATGATAAAATCGATCGAGGGTTTATTGATGATCGGTAGCATCTCTTTGGGGATCGTCTTAGTGACCGGGAGAAAACGTGTTCCGTAACCTGCTGCTATGATAAGTCCCTTCATGTGTATGAGCTCCTGAAAATGATGATTATAGACTCTTATAGAGTACTCAGTAGAGCAGGAAAAATCAACACTATGAGGGTTGTCTTTAAGTGCTCTTCTTGAAGAGATATAATCATTCTGTTAGGATAGCAGAATGAAACTAAAAAACGTATTATCAACGAATGTTGTGAATGTATCCCTAAAGGGGGAGTCAAAACAGGAGATCCTTGAAGAACTCCTTGATATCCTCATGGAGAGCGGCAAAGTCTCAGATAGAGAAGAGGCCCTAAAGGGGCTTCTTTCTAGGGAAAAGAAGATGTCAACAGGTATACAATATGGTGTAGCTATTCCCCATGCAAAGACCAAGGCCGTAAAAGAGTTGATCGCATGTATCGGCATCAAGAAAGAGGGTGTGGACTTCGCTGCCTTAGATGGTGTGGATAGTACTATCTTCTTCATGACTTTATCTCCTGTAGATAAGACTGGCCCCCATGTACAGTTTCTTGCAGAGATCAGTATGGTAGTGAAGACTGAAGAGGCAAGAGCTAAACTTCTGAAAGTGACAACCGCTGCAGAGGTTCTCTCCATATTTGGATTATAAGTAGGAAAACATCATGACACATAAGATGCTATTGCTCTCATTACAGTTAGGGATCATCGTGATCACAGCAAAATTTCTTGGTTGGTTCTTCTCAAAGAAATTAAAACAGCCTCAAGTATTGGGTGAATTGATAGCAGGAATGCTTATTGGTCCCTATATGTTGGGATCGGTATTCATCCAGGCGTTAGAGGGCCCACTGTTTCCCCATAGTGGCAATGCTATCCCTGTAACTCCAGAGTTATATGGTATCGCAACGATAGGTTCTATCATCTTGTTGTTCGTCGCAGGAATTGAGACAGACCTGAAGACCTTCCTGAAGTTCTCCGCTAAAGGTTCTGTAGTAGGCATTGGTGGAATCATCATATCGTTCCTACTTGGTAGTGGGGTGACGGTATTACTTAATCCGAATGTCCATTCGATCATGGATCCTGCTGCATTGTTCTTGGGAACGATATCCACTGCAACCTCAGTAGGGATCACCGCAAGGATCTTGAGTGAGAAGAAGAAACTCTCCACACCAGAAGGTGTGACTATATTAGCAGCAGCTGTCCTAGATGATGTATTGAGTATCATACTGCTCTCAGTCGTTGTAGGTATAGCTTCTGTTGGTGCTGCTGGTGGTAGTGTTGACTGGGTAGCTATCGGGCTTGTTGCTCTGAAGGCGATCGGATTCTTTATCATCTGTACCTTGCTTGGTATCTTCCTGGCACCACGGATCGTCAAGGGCCTGAAGTGGTTCAAATCACTGGATATCATCATCGGAGCCTCTATCGGTATCGCTCTCCTGCTTGCAGGACTCTCAGAGATGGTGGGTCTTGCAATGATCATAGGAGCCTATATCACAGGTTTATCCTTCTCTCAGACTGATGTATCGCACGAGATACGTGAGAAGATCGAAGGTATCTATGAATTTCTCGTACCAATCTTCTTCTGTGTCATGGGTATGATGGTGAACTTCGAAGCGATGGCAGATGTCATATGGTTCGGACTCGCCTTCACCGCTGTAGCATTTATCGGAAAGCTGGTAGGTTGTGGTCTACCTTCACTCTTTGTAGGATTCAATATGCGTGGAGCGTTTAGGATCGGTGCTGGTATGCTTCCGAGAGGAGAGGTCACCCTGATCGTTGCAGGTATTGGTCTATCAAGTGGAGTTATCGGACATGATATGTTCGGTGTAGCGATCATGACTATGTTATTTGCCAGTATTGCAGCTCCTCCACTGCTTATCCAGAGCTTCAAAGGTGGTTCTGGGTATCGTACAACACTGGAAGAAAAAGATGAAGCAGTCTCTATCGAGTTAGAATTCCCATCAAAGATGGCAGCAGACTTCATGAGAAGATCTCTTGCTGATGGCTTCAGGAATGAGGGCTTCTTCGTCAATAGACTCGATCATAACTCTCATGTCTATCAGTTACGAATGGATATGATCGTTCTGACTCTGATCCAGGATAAAGAGCATATTTATCTTAATACTCCCCCTGAGCATGAACAGTTCGTAAGACTCATGATGATGGAACAGCTGCTTACCTTCAAAGACTTCCTCTCTGGGCTTGAATCAATGAAGAGTCCTGATATGATGGGAGCAGAACTTCTTATGGGTATGTTCGCTCAAGAAGATAGTAAAAAGAAAAAGAACCCTTCTCCAGTAGAAGGCTAAGGAATCATAGAATGAAGATAGCACTGAGAGCCCTGATATTAGTTTGTTTCTTTGTCATAGTATTCATCCCAGTACGGGTAGAGTATGAGTGGATCGTCTGGACTCTGATCACGGGAATGTTGGGCCTTGTTAGTGCCTACTTCTGGGTATTGTACGGTGTCAGTGAGAAACAAGCTGCCGAACTCCTCGATACAGATGAAGAGATCAAGTATTCAAAGTTCTCAGGGATCGTCACAGGACATGGTAAAGCCATCGATCTGATCAGAGGGCGATTTCTCATAACAGATAGAAGACTGGTCTTTATCAAGAAGAGTAACAAGAATAGTTATGAGATCACTGAATCGATCCCTCTCGTTGACCTCTCCGAATATAGTACTGCTAAGGTTCTCTCCTTTCGTAAAGGGATCATCGTGACTCTCTCTGATGAGACAGAATACCGAATAGTGATCTCACGCCTGAATAAGGAAGAGAGTCGTATACGTCTTGCTCTTGGTTGGTAGATTCACCTAACAGGTAAAGATAAACCGCATAGACATTCATAGTAATCATAATTGTACGAATTCATACACCCCACTAAAGTATAGATAGATTCACTGCAGGAATCTTAAGGAGAGGTGTATGAACACAAAGCGAGTGATGATGATCATCCTGATAGTACTGATCAGTACAGGGATGGTCGTCGGTGAAGGGAGTCAGAAAGTCCAGATAGGTCTGTTCTCTGATTTGTCGATAGTAGATACGCTCTGGAGTGATCATTGGTATCTTCATGGAGGCCTTCGGCTAGATTTTGAAGACTCTGTGATCCTAGAGTTACCTTTGACCTATGTGTCAGGGCTCGATGGTCATCAGCTCCTCGATACCGGCCTGCTCTGTAAATACTATCCGTTGGGCAAAGGCTTCTGGTTGGGGGCGACTCTGTTTCAGGGTGTGACTCTTATTGGAGAAGATAGACCTGATGATTGGTATCTCTACCTACAGGAGTTCTCTAGCGGATATACGATCCCTATCACAGATAGTCTCTATCTGGAACCGTCCCTAAACATCCGTGATCCTAATGGTGTGTTTCATGACAGCCTCTCCTCGGTCTCAGAATACCTACCGGGCTATTCCCGGCTACGGTTCTGTCTTAATCTCGGCTGGAGGGGAGTCTCGATCACTCTCCCTTGAAGCCACTATGAAAGGAGTCTTATGAACAATCTATGGAATAAATGCATTGCGATACTTCTGCTCATCTCATTCTCCGGGTGTACATTGGTCACCCCGGAAGCAATCAGGATGATCGGTAAGGTAAGTGATGAGGAGTTAGAGGATGCGGTTGAGAAGATCATCGTCGAATATTGGGATAACATCGAAGGGTTTATAGAGATCCCACCTGATGGAACACGAAGCGTCGGTGATATCGATGCACGAATGATAGTAGAGAATGCCATGAAAGAGGAGCAGGGCAGAGACTATATGGAATTCTGTTATTCTGTTGCGACTGGAGCTGATGTCGATACCGTTCTGTATCAGGCCAAAGGATTATTGTCAGAAGAGAATTATGCTGTTCTTATAGACCAGGTAGATGAGAATCGTAGCATGATACATGCTCAGTATGGTACGAGAGTATTCGATGTGAATGATGAGAATCAGATAGATTTCTATAATGATCTGGAAAGACTCGTCGTTACCACGACCGTTCTTCTCACCGCAGCGATCATCTATTCATTCATGCCCCATGCCTTCTTTTGGGGAAAGATCACCGCTCTTGCAGCTATCAGTGTATCAGCAGGTGCAGTAGCTGCGACTATCATGTCGATCTACTCCTGGTACCAGACGGATCAGGACCCCTTCCTAGCCTTCAAGGATTGGTTGGGAATGGTCACTGAAGAACCGTATGCTGCCTATCTGATGGTCTGTTCAGTCCTAACATTGGGCCAATCGATGAAGTTCAGCCCAATAAGTACCGGTGCGATAATCGGGATCTTTGCTATCTATAACGCTTTGAGTATCATGAAAGAGATGATAGAAGCCTATGCAGAGGATGGTTTTAGACCTGATGATGAGGAGGACAAGTAGCTTAGAGAGATAGAAGGCTGAAGCTCAGCCTTCTATACGCTTCATGATATAACAGTATTTACTTTCCTTATGAAAAAACCTATCCAAAAAGGTCATTACATACTACGATATATGAGAACCCTCATAAGATCAGAGAGATAAGGAGAGCTAGGATGAAGAAGATGCGTATTGGGATCATCGGTTACCAGTTCATGGGTAGGGCTCATAGTAATGCATGGCTTCAGTCAGGGAAATTCTTCGATCTTGAGATCGAACCGGTATTACAGGTTGCTTGTGGAAGACGGGAGGTCCCGTTAAAGCAGTTTGCAGATAACTGGGGCTGGGAAGAGATCGAGACTGATTGGAGAAAGGTCGTTGAAAGAGATGATATAGATATCATCGATATCGCAGTCCCCCAACACCTTCATCATGAGATAGCTTTAGCTGCATCAAAAGCCGGGAAGCATGTATTCCTAGAGAAACCGATGGCTATGTCAGTTGAAGAGGCTAAGGAGATGGAAGCTGCTGCTATCGCATCAGGCAAGGTCCA
>CAZLZY010000062.1:1238-10218 GCA_964564075.1 uncultured Spirochaetales bacterium | reverse complement strand
GAGGCAAGGAAGGCTGTGACAGTCGTTCCGATGTTCTGACCTAAGACTAGTGCTGCTGCTGCAGGATAGTCGATCCACCCGGAGTAGGCCATAGTGAGGGTGATGGCCATGGCGGCTGAAGATGACTGGACGATGATCGTTATGATGACACCGATAGCCACGAAGATGAACATGCTTATCACACCATTCTGGCTGAAGTTCTGAATAAAATCCAGGATCTCAGGATGCTGATTTATATCTGGGACAGAATCTTTCAAGAATCCAAGCCCTAAGAAGAGAAGGCCAAAACCAATAAGTACTTCACCGAAGTCTTTGTGTTTCAGTTTCTTCACAAAGAGGAAAGGGAAGCCGATTGCGATTGCCGGTATGGCTAGTGTGGTGATTTTTATCTTGAATCCAAGAAGAGCAACGATCCAACCCGTGATGGTCGTACCGATATTTGCTCCGAGGATGACTCCGATAGCCTGAGTCAGGTTCATGAGCCCTGCATTCACAAAGCTTACGATCATTACCGTTGTAGCGGAAGATGACTGGATGATAGCTGTGATAGCTAGTCCCGTAAAGACCGCTGCAAATCGATTACCAGTCATAAACTTAAGAATCGATTTCATTCTATCACCGGCAGATTTCTGTATACCTTCACTCATGACTTTCATCCCATAGAGGAATAGTCCGAGGCTGCCGACGGTCTGTAGTATTTGTCCTATTATATTCATATTCGGATGTTAGCAACTGATGAGGATTATGTAAACATGATTAGGGTAATATGAGAAAATAATGATAAAAATCAACACGATTCGCATATTCATGGATAAAGTAGTCAAGCACTTTTTTTCCTGTCTATGCTTCCTCGTATGATAAGTCCAATGAAAGTAACAAGATAGGGGAATCCCACAAAGAGAGATGAAGGAAGGTCGAATAAACCTTGAGCAAGGTTCGCAAGGATTTCAGCGGTCGCAAAGAACAGTGTTGCATAGATAAGCCCTGTTGCTTTCTGATTTCCAAGATAGATAGCAGCTAAAGCAAGCCACCCTTTACCTGATGAGATATTCGGTACATAGGCATGTACCGTGAGGGCGAGCATGGCTCCAGAGAGGCCGCACATGAAGCCTGAGAACAAGAAAGTGAGTATCTGGATTCGCGAAGGGTTCCCCCCTCTGATCTCTAGTGCTCTCATACTAAGGCCTGTGGCCTTTACGGAAAGACCTGCCTGAGTACTGTTCAGAACGTATATAGAGATGATGAAGATCACGACTGCCACCATAAGGAAACTTACCACAAGCCACTGAGTCGATGAGATGGTACTCGTTATCTGTAATACCCCACCAGTCGAGAAGGCGTTTTTTGAGATAAGGGTGATGACACCAGGTATCAGAAGATTCATCGCTAGGCCGGTGATGAAGATGTTCCCTTTGAATCTTATGGTAAGCCCTGCATACCCTGCGCTCAGTAGTGCAGTGAAGATCGCTGCGGCTATGACCGCAATGAGAATGGAGTCAAGGAAGTAGACCATGAGGAAGGTGATGAATGCTCCACAGAGGATGAGTCCCTCTATCGCGATATTCAGCATCCCTGCCTTGTCCGTAAGATAGCCTCCAAGAGCTGCAAGAAAGATTGGAAGACTGTAGATCAGTAGTGATTGTATCATGGTCTTCTCCTCTTGCCTTTGAAGAATCTAAGAGTGACCAAGAGAAGGATCATTCCTCTGATCACCTCGCTCATCTCAAAACTCACAGAACTTCCCGCCATCGCAGTACGTGTACCAGTCTCTATCCAAGCAAGGAGTAGAGCAGCCGGGATCGTGAGGATCGGATTGTTCCCAGCGATGAGTGCTATGACTATACCATTCCATCCATAACCTGATGAGAAGCCGACTATCGCGGCATGTTGTGTCGATAGGACCATGAGTGCTCCTGCAAGACCAAAACATGCACCGCTTATCATCAATGGGAGGATCGTATATCGCTTCTTCGATATATTCCCGAACTCTGCAAAATCCTTGTTGAGACCAAAGACTCTCAACTCGTATCCACCGGGCATCTTATAGAGCCATATCCAGAGTATCACCGCTACAATACAAGCGATGAGGATGGTGATCGTAAGATTTGATGGGGGGAGTATCGATGGTAAGAAGAACGATTGGGGGAGTCTCTTCGTGGTCTGCAGAAAACTCTCCTGATCACGAAGTGGGTTCGATATGAGGTAATCGGTGAGAGATAGAAGCCCTCCTGATAATAGGAAGGAGGAGATCAGTTCGTGGATCTTATACCGGTATTTCAGGAAGCCTGAGAGTGCGGCGATAGCTGCACCTGTTAGCATACTGATAACGATGACGATCAGGATACCAAGGATCCCTGAACCCTGTGGGAGTACGAGACCTACCATCGTACCTACCAGGGCAGAACTATATATCTGAGCCTCTCCTCCAAGATTGAAGAGTCCAGCCTGAAATGCTATAGAGACACCAGCTCCACATATGATGAGGATCGCGGCGATCGCAAAGAGATTCCCAGCGGTATAGAGATTGGAGAAGGGGCCTGTCACGAAGTTCATGAATGCGGTGACCGGTTCTGGTGAGATCAGTAGAAGGATCGCGAAGATGATCACGATAAATAGTATGATCAGATAGAGGCTGTGTAGGAGTTTGTTCATAACATCAGCTCTCCTATCTTCTGAGCTGTGAGTTGTGGGGTATTCTTGATGATACCAACTAATCTACCTCGTCTCAATACGGCGATCCTATCGGCCTCATCTAGCGCAGTATTCACCTCTGAGGTGAAATAGAGAACTGCCATACCTCGTTTCTTCAAAGTCTCTATAGCATTGAAGAGGTCTTCTCGTGTCTTGATATCGAGGCCCCATGAGATATCAGCACAGATGAGTACTTTCGGTTCATGTAAGAGGGCTCTTGCGGTGATGAGTTTCTGTATGTTCCCTCCTGAAAGACTGATGAGTCTATCCTGAGGTCCGCCAGTGATCGAAAAATCCTCGATTGCAGAGAGTGTGATCTTCAGTAATCTTTCCATTGAGTAGATTGGGATCCGAGAGGACTTGAAGAGTTTTCGGTCTCTACGCCAGGGCATGATGAGATTCTCCATCACAGACATGGAGACCACTCCTCCCGTCGTAAGTCTCTCTGATGGGATATACCCGACCTCTTCGTAAGAACAATCTTTTGGTTTTTTCCCCAGGATCCTGATACGTCCTGCCGTTTGACGATAGGTCTTCTGTTTGTAACCGGCTACCAATGATTCCAGAGCTTTTAGGCCATTGTCCCTGATGCCCACTACGGCAAGGGTCTCCCCCGGTTGGACCGCAAGGGAGATCCCCTCGACCTGATCCTGTGAATCGGGGTCACCCCCAGATACATGTTCTAGGATTACTGAAGGTCTCTCAGTAAGATCCCTACTATCGATCTGATGAGATATCCGTTTCTTCCCATCGGAAAGAAGCCTCTGGGAGTTGTGATCTCCCATGATCTTATTGGCTAAGAGCTCTCTTGTGATATCTTGGGTATCGTAGGTGCCCTGATGTGTCCCCCCTCTAAGAACAGTCACTTTATCACCAAATGAGATCGCATCATTGATATTATGAGTTATGACGATGATCGTCTTTCCCTCTTCATTGAGTTTCTTGGCTACTTCTAGGATCTCAGGAGGAGGTTCATCGAGGATGAAGAGCTCCACATCTCTACTGATAAGAGTCAATAGGGCAATAAGTTGTCTAGAGACAGCATCAAGATGCTCTACCTTCTCATCAGGATCACAAGAGATGGAATATCTTCTACAGATATCATCGATATGAGCATCGATCCCCTTAGGGTCGATGCGTTTGAGTGGATGAAGATCCCTCATTCCTAGGATCATGTGCTGTCTGACCGTGAGTTCAGGGAAGTAGTGGAGGACCTGATGGATCATACCGATCCCGATAGCTAGGGCATCTTCAGGATGTCCGAATGCTACAGCTCTTCCCTTATAGAGGATCCTTCCCGCATCGGGTTGAATATCTCCGGAAAGGATCTTCATGATGGTAGATTTCCCAGCTCCATTCTCACCCACAATGATATGCTTCGAGCCGAGATCCATTGATAGTGATATGTCATCACATGCATGGACACGGTTCGAGGCATACGTCTTATGTATGTTCTGTAGGGCTATACCACCATGAGTTCCCATGATTACTACTTCAATGTCCCTAAGAACTGTTTTTGTGCTTCTCTTACATCCTGTGGGACATGGGCAATATACAGCTCATCATCTTCGATAAAGGTGATGAAGCCTGATTCTAATCCGAGGGTCACAGCCTCTCCATAGGGTAAGGTCCCCTCTATCGCTTGAGTAAGAGTCTCATAGGTAGCAGTATCCTGCTGTATTGATGTGGAGCCTACTACGGTTCCCGGTTGCTGAGCATACCCGTTGGCATCAAACCACAATACATAGATACCTGCTTCATGAGCTGCAGTGATCACTCCCTGATTAGCGCCTCCAGCGATCGGAAGAATGATATCGACTCCAGCAGAGATCATAGCTCGTGCTAGTTCTGCCCCCTTAGCGGCATCATACCAGTTCCCAACGGCTCTGAAATCCAATTTGATAGAGTCATTGACTTGTTTCGCACCTTCTAGGAATCCAGGTGCGATGAGGTTCGTCATATCAGGATACTCCTGGCCGGCGATCAATCCGATGATCAGTTGGTCATTGGCCCCATCCATCTGGCTTGTGGTTACAAGTCCTGCAAGGTGACCATTCATCATAGCCTGCTGTTGTTGGTTGTATCTGAGCGTATAGATATGATCATTACCCTCGAGGAACCCATCCATGATGATAAAATATTGAGATGGGAACTTATCAGATACCGCTGCACAGATCCCGGGCATTGCCGGATTAGATGTGATGATCACATCCTGGTCGCCTGATGCTGCGAGGGTTGCTATCTTCTCTTCCCATTCTCCCTGATTACTTCCACCTTCGATGATGTTCACTTGTACAGCAGCATGTTCATCGGCGGCTTTTTGGGCACCTGCTGCAAGCATCTCATAGATCGGGCTACCAGAAACGACTCCCGGTACGAATACTGCGATGTTAAAACTATCTTCGGGTTCTTCCTGTTTCGTACAGGAACTAAAGAATACTCCTAGGAGTATGAGACCCATCAGGGTCAGTGTTCGGAATGTGGTAGTCTTCTTTGAGCTACCATCGGTTCCGGAAAACAAATTAGACATATGTATCCTCCATACATGGTTGTGTTTTCCGGGAGGTTTTTGGTCATGTCTTGTTGAACATGATGCTTATCGCATGATGTTTGTAGGCTATGCCGTTCTTCTCCCATCCAGACTTTCACTGTCGGTCTCGGAATTTCACCGTGTCACCTATGGAATCCATAGATTGCGGACTATAACCGCCGGTCGGGACTATGTCCCTCCCTCGAAGTACGTTACTTGATTCTCATCAAGTATCTGATATTAGAATAAGAATTGAACGATGACCTGTCAAGCTATGTATGGTGTTTTAGGGATGATGTTGTACGTAAAAGAGTTCTATCGCATCTATTTCTCTAGAATAAGAAATAAGAAGGCCGGTATATTGCAGATACTATTACACCTTTGTGGATCGAGAACCTCACCGAACTTCTCTGATAAGGGTTCATTGATGGAAACTAGGGTAAGGGGTGAATCTAGAAGTGGTTGCAGGATCTTTGCCAATGGGCGGGAGTAGAAGGTTACGTCAAAAGCGTTCTTTCCCTCTCCCCAGAGCTCTGTCACAGGTTCAACTGAACTATAATGCTTTTCTTGATGGCCCAGAGAGTCGCGAACAGGATGATGAGTCGAGATGAAGAGGCGACCGTTCATCTTCAACACCCGATAACAATCTGCGAGGAACTCTGTCCAATCTTCAATGTAATGGAGCACGAGTGAACAGATGATGCAATCTTGTGAGTTGTCCTCTAGGAAGGGTAGTCCCCTCCCAACATCTGCTTGAACCGTGTGAATAGTACCACGAGTATCAGCGTCATGAATAAACTCAAGCATCTTGCTGCTAGAATCTACGGCAGTGACATGAGCACCTCGTTCCTGTGCAAAGAGGGAGTAGAAACCGGTAGCTGCTCCAATATCAAGAACAGCTTTACCTGCGAGCTCACCAATGATCGAGCACATAAAGGGTCGTTCATAGAGATTGTTCCAGGAGGACTCTTTTTCTGCGTGTAACAAATATCTTTCAGTAATGGTATCATAGCTAGCTGCATATTTCATAGTTCCTCTTACTTTATACGAACAAAGAAATCTCATAGATATGTATCCGAGTATAACAGATGAAAACTGATAGATGGAATGATTCAAGGAAGAAGAAAGTCAAAAAGAGTTTGAAAAGGTAATAGACTCTTTGTCAGAGACATTGACCTTAAAAATAGAGGTGTGATATTCTCTGACTATGAGTATTGTCAAACCGAATAAACTAGGGGTCATCGCTGGCCCAGGCGCAGATCCTTTTGCTAACAAAGTCTTACGACATCTTCGCCAGTTATATACAAAAAGATATAAGAAACTTTCTACAGCATTGATGAAACGTCATGATATGTCTGAAGAGGAGATCTTGAGATTCGTCACCCTCTATGAGGATGTGAATAACAAGAAGATCCCCCATTACAAACCGTCTAAGACTTATCATGCTCCAAAGTTTGATATTCCTTCGAAATTCACCAAGTTCGCGAATGGTGAAGTCAAGGCTGAACTCCTCCAATCTGTTCGAGGATTAAGGATCTTCATCATATTCGATATGGCGAACCAATATCCTGTTCAGATCCATGGGTCCGAGGAACCGGTAGTCTTAAGCATCAATGATTATATGATGTTCCTGTTCACTACGATCAATGCAGTGAAAGTAGCAGGAGCTGAGAGTGTCCATCTTGTTCTTCCCTCCTATCCCTATGCTCGACAGCATAAGAAGAGTGGGAGAGAGGGGCTTACCGCTAGCTGGTTCGGTAGAACCTGTGAGTTCATGGGTGTCGATCGTATCATAACCCTCGATATTCACTCACGAGAGATCGAGAATAGCTTTAGCGATCTTAAATTAGAGAATCTTCATGCATCCTATCAGATGCTCCTTCAGCTGAAGAGACTCGTGAATTTCAATGATCCGAATCTTGTGGTCGTATCACCTGATACTGGTGCTGTTGGGCGTAACAAGTTCTATGCAGAAGCACTCCATAAACCGCTTGCTATCCTCTATAAGGAGCGAGATTACTCGAAAGTCAGTACGAATGCAAAGAACTCGAACATCAATTCGATCAGATTACTTGGAGACGTCAAAGGTAAGACTGTTCTTATGGCTGATGATATGATCGGTACTGGTGGTACTCTTCTTATCGCTATGAAAGAGCTCAAAGCTCTTGGAGCTAAGAAGATCATCTGTACCATCAGTCTTCCCTTCTTCAATGGTAGTGCCATTGAAGATTTCAATAAAGCCTATGAAGATGGTGATTTCTTTCGAATCATCGGGACGAATGCCGTCTATCATGATGAGAGACTTGCGAATATGCCTTGGTTCATCTATACCGATGTGACCGACCTGTTCGCTCGAATCATCTCGAGACTTCATCATGGACGAACATTGAGTCCCCTTCTGGATAACAGGATGTTCATCACTCGTTTGATCAATGGCGAATAGATCGACTCTAGCAATAGATATAGGCACCTCTTCAATAAAGATAGCAGTGATCACAGATACTGGGAGTATGATCTCATACTCCCGAGTAGCACTGCAATCTTTCTATGCAGAGAAGGATCCTGCATCTTCTTGGGAGTTGGCTCTTAAAGAAGGTATCTCACTTCTTGATCATCTCCAGGAGATCAGTGCTGTCTGTGTGACCGGTAATGGTCCCACATTGGTCCCTTTAGGACGTGATAGAAGACCGGTAGGGCCAACGATAGCCTGGATAGATAGAAAATCAAAACCATTACCAGAGTGTGACTCGCTATATCTTCCAAGACTCATGCAGGCTCTTGATGATGATCGTTCACTCTATGAAAGAAGTTCATTGTTCATCGGTTGTCCGGAATACGTGACTATGCTTCTCACAGGAGAGGCTGTGACCTTTCTACCAGATGAACGATTCGCACCCTTCATCTGGGATGACGATCAGCTCAGCGCCTGTGGTATCTCTTCTGATCGTTTGCCCCCTATGGTCTCGTTGGGAGATCGCGTAGGCTTTATCTCCCGGTTAGCAGCAAAAGAGTACGGTATTCCTGCGCAAGTACCTGTCTTTGCCGGTCTGATCGATTTTCATGCAGCACTTCTTGGCTGTGGAGTAGTAAGACCCGGGATGACATTAGATAGAGCAGGGACCTCTGAGGGGATCAATTTTATCTCTGAGGACTCCTTCTCTTTCTCAGGTGTACGAACTTTGCCAAGTATCATAGAGAACACGTGGACAGTTGCCGGATTGCTTCCTGCCTCAGGAGAGGTCTTCGAGTGGTTCAAGAAGAGTGCCGGTCTTGGTAACATGAGCTATGAGGAGATCATCCGTCTTATCACTGTAAGCTCACCCCAACAGGACTATGTCTTCTATCCTGTTCGAAATACTTCTAAGACTCTTGGGGATCAATTCCTTGGAGGACATTTCTCTGATCATGGCTCCCCTACGGATGATAGAGCACAGAGAGGCCGTGCTGTGATCGAGGGGATCGGATTCACTGTAAGGAAGACGATCGAACTTCTGCAAGATCAGGGCTGTCAGATCAGTTCGTTACGCCACTGTGGTGGTCAGGCAAGATCCTATCACTGGAACTATATCAAGTCCCAGATACTACGATTGCCTATCGAAGTACCGAAGATCATTGATGCTGAGTTGTTAGGTTGTGCTATTACAGGGTTTACCGGATTAGGTGATTATGCTCATCTTGTTGAGGCAGCTGATGTATTGGTTGCGATAGATCATGTCTATTCCCCTATACAGAGGACAGCTTTGCACTATGATGCACATT
>CAZLZY010000062.1:0-1228 GCA_964564075.1 uncultured Spirochaetales bacterium | reverse complement strand
GCCTATACTTCCGGTTCGCAGTTCTCCAAATAGATCCTATTGAACTCATCCTGATACTCTACGAACACTTCAACGATCTTAGGATCGAACTCTTCACCTGCTTTCTCTTGAAGATAGGCGATCGTCTTTGCATGATCCCATGAACCCTTATAATCACGAATCGATCTCAACGCATCATAGACATCTACGATCGTAACGATCCGAGCTTCAACAGGGATCTGCTCCCCTGCTATCCCATCAGGATATCCATTGCCATCCCAACGTTCATGGTGAGATCTTGCGATCTTGGCTGCTGTCTGCAGGGTAGGGACTTCTGATAGTATCTCATACCCGATGAAGGTATGGGTTCTCATGATCGATCTTTCATGGGAGGTGAAATGCTCCTTACTGAGTAGGATGGTATCAGCGATACCAACCTTGCCGATATCATGGAATCTACTTGACATGGCAATATCTTCACACTGGGTCTCAGACATACCTAACTTCTCAGCAAGAAGGCCTGAATAGATGCTGATCCTCTTCATGTGGTAACCAGTCTTATTGTGACGTAGTTCTGCAAGATCCGCTAGAGCCGTATAGCATTGTAGACGAATCTCCTTCTCCTGAGTCAGGAGTCGGTCTTCTGCACCGATGAGTCGTTCTCCTACAGCGATATGACTTCTTAATACGCCAAGAGAGACCGGTTTCGTCTGGAAACAGTGGGCACCACTGTTAATAGCCTCGACGAGGTCTTCCTCTGAGGTCTTTGCAGTCAGAAGTATGATATAGATCAATGGTGCTTTATTCTTAAGTATCGAACATATCTCGATACCAGTATACCCTTCCATCATCCAGTCCAAGATGGCAATACGAGGAGGGTCATTACCGGTGAGATGTTCTAACGCCTCAGAACCATTCTCGCAGATTATGACATCATAACCCCATTTCTTAAGTTGTGTTTTGAGTATGAAACGTATGGAATTGTCGTCATCAGCTATCAATATTTTCATGTGCTCAATGATCCTTGGTAGTTTTTCAGTTCTTCAAAGAACTTCAGGATATCTTGTTCAAAAAAGGGGAATAACTCCCTACATTGTGCGATGTCATTCTCTTTTGCTGCATCATGGATCTTCTTTGCCGTATCACTAGACTTATCACCACCGATGTTAGCTATAGAACCTTTCAAGGTATGGGCAAGATGGGTGATGGCCGTGATATCTTTCTCAGAGATAGCTACATCGAGTTTCTT
>CAZLZY010000061.1:0-10343 GCA_964564075.1 uncultured Spirochaetales bacterium | reverse complement strand
CTCTTGCTGCACTCCTATCTGATACAAAAAGTGAGATCTATCCCTACCTACGAGATGCAGAGAACTCGATAACACGGGCAGAACGCCTCACAAAAAAACTTCTGACCTTCTCAAAAGGAGGATCCCCACTCAAAGAGCAGCTTTCGATCTTGAGTTTCATGAAGGATATCATACAGCTCGATCTAGCAGGTAGTACTATTGTCCCCAAAATCACCGTTCCCGTTGATCTCCGAGATATAGAAGGGGATAAGACTCAACTAGAACAGGTATTCTCCAATCTCATCATCAATGCTAAACAAGCTATGAAGAAAGGGGGGACTCTGACTATCACAGGAGCAAACTGCGAACTAAGTTCCTCTGATATCGTTGGCCTACCTTCAGGGTCCTATGTCTCGATCTCCATAACGGATGAAGGTCCTGGGATTGATAAGGAGGTCATCGACCATATCTTTGACCCCTTCTTCACTACAAAACCGGAAGGAAACGGTCTAGGATTAGCTACAGCCTACTCTATCATTCATAAACATGAAGGCCGTATACTCGTTGACTCCTCACTCCAAGAGGGGACGACCTTCACGATCTATATTCCTTCCCTTGCAGATTACCGTAATACACAAACTGCTCATACTCAAAAACGTGATCGAAAAATACAAAAGAGGTATTCCTATTCAATCCTTCTTATGGATGATGATGAGAATATCCTATCCTCGGTATCAACACAATTGCGATTATCTGGTTGTACGGTAACGACTGCAACCGAAGGGCTTGAAGCAGTGAGCTTATGCAAAGAGGCCAAAGAACTGGGAAAGCCATTTGATATTGCCATCCTTGATCTTACTATTCCTGGAGGGCTCGGAGGTGCTGAGGTCATCTTGCCGATCAAAGAGATACTACCAGATCTCTATACAGTGGTCTCCAGCGGTTATGCCAATGCTCCGATCATGGCAAACTATATTGAATATGGATTCTCAGCTATCTTAGAGAAACCCTATATGCTAAACAGATTACATACGATCTTAAAGAACTATGAGAAAGCAAAAGCCCCACTTTCGTAGGGCATAAAGGAGGAGGATCTTTTCTATTATGTATTACTCATCTTCGCTCTATATTTCTCGACTTCCCAATTCCTGATGAAATCGATCTGTCCATCATCCATGAACTGCAGTCCACCAAAGGATTCAGTATAGACGGCTACTTTCACCGTATCGAGATAGAGGTCTCTCGCATTCTCACTCACGGCAAAGACTCCAGTGTTCTGTACGGCGATCACCTTAGCGGGAGCACCATGTTCTTCCCTGAATGAAGCGATGCTCTGCTGTATCTCAGATTCAGGATCATCGGTACTGAAGACCTCTTCACTGATCCACAAAGGTCTGAATCCACTGTAGACAATATGATCAGGAGTGAATGAAGAGCTGAGAGGAGTGAAAGTCTGCTCATTAAGTAGGAACCTGACAAGCTCTCGATTATAGATCGCAAAACATTCACAACCTATAGCAGTTCTCACTATATCTGATCGTTTAGTGTCAATAACGATACTGGTAAGCTCTGGAGTTCTCATGAGTTCCTTACCAAGGATATCCATGATCTCCTCATAGATCGCATTGATACGTACCAGTGAATCTCCACTTACGAATACCCCATGGTTCTGAAGGAAGATCATATCAGGATAAATATGGTATTGCTCTTCATGGACTGCGATAGCATCTTTGACTGTCTTTGCTAGAATATATCCAGGATTCACTAATGGGATCCAAGAGGCTCTTATTCCGAAGAGCCTTCTCATGGTCTCCTCTCCTTTCTGAGAACAGGTCAGACCGTTCACTAAGGCAGGATGCATATGGATAACAAAAGGATCTTTTAAGAGACTATGAAGTAAGGCTTCCACACTCGGTCGTGCGGTCTCCCCTTCACATCGTGCTGCCATCATATCAGAAAGCACCAGCTCCTCTCTCTCTTCTGTATCGGAAGGATAACTCTTATCCCAGATCGCCCTCATGGCTCTCATGTCCATCTTGACGAACCCTGTCTCATCTATAGTTCCAAGGGCGTACCCTGAGGCCTTCACATACATGATCTCATCATCTTTAACGGAGGTGTTCCCTCCACCGACTAATACCATATCTGAATTACTACCATAGACTTTAGAAGTCTCTATTAATTGTTTGAATTGTGTTTCCATCATACCCTCTTTGAAAGAACGTCTTTCTCATAGGAGAGAACATTCTCGATGATCTCAGCCTCTACCGGTACTCCCGCTCGTGCACAGGCCTCATCCCAGATAGAACCGAATGGCATCGACTTCATCTGTTCTAATAGTCCCATTCTTGCATAATTATTCCCAGCTTCTTCATACCCGATCAATGTCTCAGTTGGTTCGAGTAGTGCCATGAGAAGACCTTTCTGTGTAGCTCTAGTTCCTGTCACCCATGCCCCGATTCGGTTGATGGAGGCATCGAAGAAATCGAGCCCGATATGAATATTGTCAAGTTTTCCTGATCGTACGAGTTCTTGTGTCAGGTAGAGGATATCATCATTGAGGATGACCACATGATCACTGTCCCATCTCATAGGTCTACTGACATGAAGCAGCAGCTCATCATGGAATAACATCATAGAGGAGATCTTATCTGCGATCTGTTCTGTTGGATGGAAGTGACCGAGGTCAAGACAGACCATCTTGTCATTCTTGTTCGCATAGTTCATATAGAACTCATGAGAGCCTACAACAAAGGCTTCACTACCGATACCGAAGAGTTTTGTCTCTACAGCATCTCTTAAATACTCTTTTGGGAATTCTTCTGAGAAGATCTCATCGAGTGATTCTTTCAAGATCCGTCTGTATCCCATCTTATCTACCGTAAGATCCTTTCCGCCATCAGGGACCCAGATATTATGTACTGAAGGGGACCCTAGCTCTTTTCCAAAATAGGCTGCGATCCTTCTGCAACGTTTTACATGTTCGATCCAGAATGCTCTGATCTCAAGGTCTTTACTTGAGATAGTGAACCCATCTTCAGCTTTTGGATGAGAGAAACAGGTCGCATTGAAATCCATCGCGACCCCCTGTCTCTTAGCCCAATCTACCCATCCGGTAAAATGACACTCTTCGATGGCATCTCTATCGATCTTCTCACCACCGAACTCTCCATAACTTGCATGAAGGTTCAATCGGGGGATCCCACTTATCAGGGTGAAGACCTTCTCAAGGTCTGCTCTCAGTTCTTCGATCGATCGTGCTTTTCCAGGATAGTTACCAGTGACCTGAATTCCACCACCAGATAACACTGCATCAGGGGATTCGAATCCACCTACATCATCGCCCTGCCAGCAGTGTAGTGATATAGGGATCTTCGCAAGTGCTTCGATCGCCTGTTCTGTATCTATTCCAAGCTGTGCATAAGACTCTTTTGCCATCTCATAAGCTGTTTGTATCTTCTTTCTGTCCATAATACTCTCCTTGTACATCTCTTATAGTAAAAGAGTACCATTGGTCTAGGGATCCCGCCTTGACTATCCTATCGTTTTTTAGCACAATTCTGTCATGTTTAGTACGTTATATAGCGAAATCCCCTATTCTCCTCTCCTTCGTTCCAATATGATCTTCTCTCATGAGGATTTCCATCTGGAGTTGTTAGAGAGGTCTCCTCAGAAACCCTATCCACTACATTCTCATGATTTCTATGAGTTGGTTATCGTAACGAGTGGAAGTGGTATCCATTTCACCGAACATGCAGAGTATGAGATCCTTCCCGGGGATGTTTTCGTCTTAGAAGCAGGCTATTCTCATGGATACAGCAAAACAAGTGATCTGTTTCTCTATAACATCATCTTTGATAGAGCTTTGCTTGACCAGACACTCTTCGATCTGAGTAAGATGCCTGGGTATCATGCGATTTTCAATATTGAGCCAAAGTACCGACAGGACCATGAGTTCAGTAGCCGGCTCCGGCTACATCCAAAAGAGTTGACGCAGATCACTGAACGAGTTCAACTGCTTAAGAGGGAACTTGATCATCGTGGTGAGGGCTATGGGGCAAGGGCTCTTGCTCTCGCCTATTTCATTGAGATCATCGTCTCTTTATCGAGGATATATTCACAGACGAATCTACCTGACTCTAAAGTCATCCATAGACTTGCAGCAGCATTCTCCTATATTGAGAATAACAGTGATAGGACTATACGAATCGAGGAACTCACCGATGTGACTCATATGTCTCACAGTACGCTCAATCGTGCCTTCAAGAAGGCTGCAGGTTGTTCTCCAGTAGAATACCAGCTGCAGTTGAAGGTGAAGAAGGCCTGTTCACTACTCATTACTACGAATTTATCGATAACCATGATAGCTGAGCGTGTGGGTTTCTCTGATAGTAATTATCTTTCTAGACAGTTCAAGAAGATCATGCATATGAGCCCTCGGGAATACCGGAAGGCTCATACTGCTTAATACTCTTTGATCTCGTGATTCTTTCGGATCAAAGCACGTCCTTCAGCTCTGTCGGCAATATCACCAGAGGCAAGTGCCTGTATGAGGATATTTCCGAGTGCGGTTGCTTCCACCGGTCCGGCGGAGACTTTGGCACTTACCTCGTCAGCTGTCCACTGATTGAGTATCGCATTCTTTGAGCCCCCTCCGATGATATAGAGGTGATCGAAGGTGATCCCGGAGACCTCTTCGATCTGGGCCATATAGCGTGCATAGGCTTTTGCGAGACCGCGATAGATCGCAGCCATGTACTGACCAGGATTCTGTGGTACCGGCATCCCCTGTTCTTCACAAAAGTCACCTATTCTCTTTGGCATTGGAGAATCAACACTATTCGGTTTTAGGAATCTTGGATCATTTGGATCGATATAACCTGCAAAATCTGCCTCTAATAGAGTATGAGCATCAAGGACTTTGAAGGTGATCTCCTCTCCCTGCTTCTCCCACCATCTGATGCACTCCTGCTGGATCCACATACCCATGATGTTCTTCAAGAAACGGATCTTTCCACTTGCAGCACCTTCATTGGTGAAGTTGTATTCTAGGCTCTTCTCAGAGATGATCGGTTCCTCACTCTCCATACCAAGTAGTGACCAGGTCCCACTTGATAGGTAGAGAAAACTCTCACCAATCTGTGCAGGGACTGAAGCGACTGCTGCTGCTGTATCATGAGAACCTGATGCGACTACTTTCACTGATGCAGGAGCACCGAGTTCTTTAGCAACCTGTTCAGAAAGGGGCCCCAATACGGTACCACTAGGAACGACCTCACCAAAGATCTCTCGATCTAGCCCGAGCGCATCGATGACATCCCAAGCCCAAGCCCTCTTTGTAGGATTATAGAGCTGGGTGGTTGTCGCATGAGAGAACTCATTCTTCATCACTCCGGTAAGCCAATAGTTCAGTAGGTCGGGGATTGAGAGGTAGTGTTTTGCTATAGCTAGGAGAGCAGGATGTTCCTTCTTCATAGCAGCAAGTTGGAAGATGGTATTGAGTTGCATGAACTGAATTCCGGTAGAAGCATAGACCTCTTCTTTAGGTATCACTGCGAAGACCTCTTCCATCATCCCATCTGTACGACTATCTCTATAGTGGTAGGGAAGACCTAATAGAGCTCCCGACTCATCGAGCAGGCCATGATCAACACCCCAGGTGTCAATACCGATCGATACTATCTCATCGCCGTAGAGGGAGAATGCTTTCTTGATCCCTTTCTTTATCTCAGAGAAGATATAGACGATATCCCAATAGACATGGCCATCTATCTTCTCATTTCTTGTGATGAATCTATTAGTTACCTCGAAGGTTTCCAAGTCACCGACGATGACTCTTCCATTCGATGCCCCTAGATCAACAGCAATATACTTCTTCATAGCCCCTCCCTTTTTCATGACTTATGCGAGTTTTTCAGAAAGTAAGAACCGCTCAGCCTCTAAAGACCAAAGTCCGCTATGTTCCTCAACGATCTTAGCAAGAGTTGCATAGAACCCATCATTCTTTCCTAGTTCTGCAAAATCAGCTAATGCTATAAGAGGCATATCAATCTGAGTGTAGATTAATTTCTTTCCACCGGGGATCTTTGGAAGATCGATGATCGTCTGTGGAACACTATCGATCCCACCTACATGGGTCACCATAGAGGCAGGATTCAGTAATCCCTTCTCCATCATATCTAAAGATTCTTTCATATCTGCAGTATTCCCACCGCTAGTACCAACGATATGATGAGCAGCATAGTGTACATCATAGAAGTTGATAGTAGATGAGAATTCAGTAGTACTTGGTCCTGCGAAGAAGTTAAGACAACCATCTCTTGTGAGGATAGCATCACCCTGTTCAACGAGGACTCTCACTGGTGCCATGACGAACACATCATTGTATCCGTCTCCACCGGTAAGATCGATGAGTGCCTGATTCGGGTCACCCACGTTCCCCGTGTTAAGATAGACAAGTTCAACACCATTGGTCTTTGCCTCTTCAACACCATAAAGAAGTGCTGCTCGATCAAGTCTAGCCTGATCGATATCAGTGACAACAAGAAGAGCTGGTCTTCTATCGTTGTGGATCGCATAATCTATAGCACCCAAGCCCATGGGTCCGACCCCTGCGATGATCGCCATCTTCCCGCCCTCTACTATCTCCATCTCATGGACATAGGAACCAGGTGTAGTATGATACATCGCATGATAGGTCCCTACGATACAGGATACAGGTTCAGACAAGGAACCATGAAAATAGGCTTCACCATTATAAGGGAGAAGACAATCCATCTCCATGACCTCATTTGGGATGATAACATAGGTTGCGTTCCCGCCTAACCATTGGTAGGAGTAACCTGGTGCATCTAATGAGCCCTTATAATTAAGAGCAGGCTGTATGGAGAATTTTTCTCCTTCTTTGAAATTATCTGCCCATTTACTTCCGACCTCTATGATCTCTCCACAGAACTCATGTCCGATGATGATGGGTTCTTCTGCGATATTCTCTGGGATTCGTTTATGAGCATTCCCCTGGTCTGCTGCTTTATGGCTAGACATACAGATACTGTTTGTCACGACTTTCGCTAGGATCTCATTTTCTTTTATCTCTGGTAGCTCGAACTCTTCTAATCTAAGATCGTTCTTTCCATATAATCGTACTGCTTTCGTTTTCATTACTCTTCTCCTAATTCAGCATGATCTGTCCACCGGTTACGGGAACAGCCTGTCCTGTCTCATACTTCTGCTCTACACAGTAGCAGACAGCTCTCATGACATCTTCAGTGGTACAGCCTCTCTTCAGAGGGACCTTATCTTCGTAGAACTTCCTTACATCCCCTAGACTCTTAGCTCCTGGGACTTTTCCTGTGTTGAAGTACTGTACGAAGAGACCTCGATCGGGATCTGACCAAAGTGGGCCGTCGAGAAAGTTACCTGGGCAGATCGCATTCACTTTGATACCATCTGTTACTAGCTCTAATGCGAAGCTCTGTGTCAGTCCTATCGTACCGAACTTAGCACCTGCATAGGCACCGTTCTTGTTCGATCCTACTAGTCCTGATTTCGAACTGATCGCGATGATGTCTGTGACATAACCTGGAGCAGCCTTATGCTGCACTTCAAGGAGTCTTGCAGCGAACTTCGTGCAGATGAAGAATCCTATATAGTCCACAGAGGTAACGAAGCTGAAGTCTTTGATAGTCATCTCTTTCACACTTCCAGCTCGTAGGACTCCTGCATTGCTGATGAAGATGTCGAGTCCGCCAGTTGTGTTCGTCAAGGTCTCCATCATCGCTTCGACTGAAGTCTCATCAGTGACATTAACCTCTAGGGGCAATGCTACGGTCTTTCCTGCTTTTGAGTTGAGATCGTCTGAAAGAGCCTTAGCTCCAGTAAGATTCATATCTGCGATATAGACGAAGGCTCCTTCTGCGACGAGGCCCTTGACCATCCCCTCACCAAAGCCCTGCGCACCACCGGTGACTAATGCGATCTTATTACGAACCACATCACCACGTGCTGTTGAACCAGTCGTCTTTGGATCAACGCTGCAACCAGCTGCAGCTCTAGCCTCATCAAAAGAGGCTCCTATTGCGAAGAGAGTGCCATCAGCAAGCTCTACAGCTGCCGGATATACTCCCCTATTATCTACATACTCATTGAAGGAGGTTCGAATGACCTCTAGGTCATCTGATGTTATCTGTAGGACAGAATCGGCTAGAACCTCTTCTACCTGGGATATGAACAATCCCTTCTGACCATCAAAGGTCAGTCCCCGCAAGAATGCAGGAATCATATTACTCATTACTCACTCCTTCTGTTATACCAGATCAATGATATCTTCTGGTCGGTTCGGATCCATCTTCTTCCCATATGTTGCATACCGAGCGATCCTTGTCTCCAAGGATTCAGATGCGAATGGATTATCATCATTGAAGAGCCCATATTTCTGATCGATCGTTGAGAGTTTCTCATGAGCGACTAATGCCCATGCAGAATCGATCAGATGAGAGAACTCACTCATGAGCAGCTCTTTACAGTTGAACTGCTGTCTTGAGGAGTTGATATCGACTCCACTGATCTCCATCATATGATACTCTCTTGCGAGTTCCTGTACTCTTTTCAGCTGCTTGATACTATTTCGTGGAGGCATGTAGGTCACCGCAGGGTAACCGGTGGTAGCTAATATCTGAAAGAGTTCATCTAAGAAACTGTCTTCGAACTTCTCTGCTTTCTTGTCACCGGTAGGACTCTCCGTCACATCACCAAGATAGGCGTATGCCGGTATAGCTCCGATCTCAAGGCCAAAGGAGACTACATCCCTAACCGGGATAGTCTCTTCTGTCTCAGGTTGGAGGAAGAACTGCGGTAGGTAGGACCCTTTTAAGATACCTAGAAGATCATATCGGTAATGGGGGTTGTTCTCATCGCTCAGGATCTCCCGTATCTTACCGGTAACTGGGAGACCCAGTTTAGTCTCAAGGAACGCTACGACACCTTCACCCTTTCCACAGTGATCCATGATCTTACCTGCAAAAGCAGAGAGTATATGACGTTCAGTTATCGAACCATCTTCTGCAGCTCTCGAGAGTGCTGCAACATCTTTATCAAAGTCGATGAGTTCGAGTCCTGTCCCTGCTATCAAGCTGTTAAGCTTGTTAACTTCAGCCTGATTTCGAACATTTCGTATCCTGTTCACTGGTCTGAGAAATTCTTTTACCTTTTCGATATGTTGTGCAGGTACACCATGCACACACATGTAGACGATACCCCTTGAATCAGGATTATTGATCTTCTTATCTTTGAGCGCAGTATCTAGGAAGCTACACCGTACTTCGAACCCTACGGTGGTAGCGATCCCGATCTCCTTTCCGGCAGCCATCATCTCACTCGCAGCACTGATGCTGTCATGGTCGATACTACCAACGATCTGGAGTCCTGCCTGCCAAGCTTTAAAAGCTGCCATAGCTGGTTCGTAGGGGCTGAAGGAATAGGTAGTATGAATATGGTTGTTCACTTCAGCCGTTGCTTCTCTAGAGATCTTTCCTCCCCGTATCAGCAGACCTACCGCTTTTGCAGCGTCTAGTCTGTTCTGAAGAACAGGGTCGTTCAATTTAGCAATGATCGTATCGTACTCTGTGTGTGCCATAGATGTATCTCCTTATAAATTATTCCTTATACACCTTCTCGCTGAGTCCTGATGAACTCACCGTCAGTCTGTACTGTTGTTACGGTATGATTCTCCAGGGGAAGGATCTGCTCATGGATCGCATCGAGCATCCAGTCTGCTGTTGGAAAGAAGTACTCTTCCATCTCTGCAGGAGGTGTGATCCAGTTTCTTGAACCGACGACTACTGGCGGTGCATCGAGGTAATCGAATGCGAGTCTTCCAACATTTGATGCAACGGTATGGAGGAATGATCCTCTTTCACTTGCATCTGATGAGAGAAGTACTCTACCAGTCTTCTTCACTGATTCAATGATCGGTCCATAGTTGAGTGGGTTGATGAACCTGAGATCGATCACTTCAGCACTCATGTCATATGTCTCTTCTAATTTCTTAGCTGCTTCCATAGCAGAATATAATGTCGCACCAATAGTGATGATCGTTATGTCATCTCCAGTCTTTCTGATAGCTGGTTCACCCTCTGGGATCTCAAAGTAACCCTCTGGTACACCATCCTTCTCGAACTCTTCTCCGATACCATAGAGTTTCTGGCTTTCGAAGAATACTACTGGGTCAGTACCTCTTAATGCGAGATTCAACATACCCTTTGCATCATTTGGTGTTGCAGGGAACATGACTTTGAGTCCTGGGATATGTCCTACAAGTGCTGTCCAGTCCTGTGAGTGCTGAGCTCCATATTTATTTCCGACTG
>CAZLZY010000060.1:1509-10370 GCA_964564075.1 uncultured Spirochaetales bacterium | reverse complement strand
GCTGCGGTCTTAAGGACTACAGCCAAGGAAGAAGCTTCATCAGAGGAGAAACCAGTGATCTGAACACTTGTTCTGATTGGTTCACTGATCGTAGCCATTGCCTTGACTTTTCCGTCCATGACGACTGCCATTGTATCATTCTGATGGTTAGAAGTTAACTTATAGAAGATCTCTCCTCCATCATCATCAAGCTGAAAGTTAACAGTCGGTCTTCCTGTGATAGGGTTGGAACCGGTGGTAGCGTCCATAATATGGATACCATCAAGCCCGACCTCTTCATCAAGAACGACTAATCTCTGCAGCTCATCAATACCATAATCATCATCAATATAGTAACCAGATACGATCTTACCTGCATCGAGGAAATCATGTTGTTTGATCTCTCCACTTGCAGTGAACTGATCAGCTGGGTTTGCAATAACATACTGCTGTATTTCCTGAGATGCTTCCTGATCTACGATATGGAAGGTCAATGAACCCTTACCCATGAGGTAGGAGTTGATTCTCTCTGGATCAGCAGCACCAGGAACCTCTACGAGGATCTGATCTGATCCCTGAAGACGAATATCTGGTTCTGTTACACCAAACTGGTCAATACGGTTGTTGAGGATTTCCATATCCTCTCTGACCTTCTCATTGACTTCAGCATCTGAGATGTCTCTACCGACTTTCTCGGCATAGGCTTCGCGATCAGCTTCCAATAGGACACTCATACCGCCAGACAGGTCTAAACCAAGCTGAAGGACAGAATTACCATCATCTTTGGAATCTAGGAGGTTTGATCGATAGTAATCTTCTATCGCATCGAACAATCCCTGTTCTGATGTATAAGCTTTCATTACATCTTCAACGGCCCATGAACCGGAAGGTGTATCCATGCCTCGACTCTTATACGAATCTTTTGCAACTTCAATTAAATAGTCATACGCTTCAGGAAGATTCTCAGTCAATGAGATAACCTTTAATTCCTGTAGTTCCTGCGTTGCCAGGCCTCGAGCATATTCTTTAATCTGCTCTTTCGAACCGGTAGCAAGATCCTTTGTCTCCTGGGGTACAGAGAAGTACCAATTGATGGTAGGGAATAGGAATAATCCACTCACAACCAAGACCAGGAGCACGATGAACAAACGTCCGCGTTTAGTCATTGTGCAACTCCATTAGAGATAATAATCAGTATAGGATCCATTTTCATGCTCCTATACTGTTGCTCTCAATATTTTATTTTTTTTCTTCGTCCTGTACTGCAGAATCTGTTGCTTCATCAGCAACGGGTTTTTTTACGGTCGTCTTCTTAGCAGCCGGCTTCTTAGCAGCAGCTGGCTTCTGAACAGCAGCCGGCTTCTTAGCCGCAACTGTCTTCTTAACAGCAGCTGGTTTCTTAGCAGCTGGTTTCTTAGCAGCAGCTGGCTTGTCATCCTTTTTATTGATAATACTTGAGATAGCTCCCTTTGAGAACTCTATCTTAGTTGTGTCATCAACTTTCACTACTACTGCATCTTCCTTGACAGAAGTTACGGTACCTCTAATACCACCGATCGTTACGACCTTGTCACCCTTCTTTACTGCACCGATCATGTCTTTGGTCTCTTTCTCTTTCTTCTTCTGTGGTCTGATGATCAAGAAATAGAAAACCGCGATGATCAATCCGAAAGTTACGAATGTCGTTACCATAGAACCTGATGTTGCCTCACCACCTGCAGACGTACCCATGAGCAGTGGAAAAGCTGAAAATACTGTTGTCATAATATGATTCCCTCACACTTTTATTATTGTTAGTATCGAGAAAAAATACCATTTAAATCACCCGTAGTCAAGGAAGATTAAGAGGAGAGTGCCCTAACTATACTATCTTCTCTAGTTTTTCCCAAATATTTGGTCTCAAGTGCATAACTTGTTTGTGAACCTAAGCCTCTGTGGAGCATCTTTATGTATAGGAGTGGGCTTGTTCCAAAGATCTTTTGGCCTCTTTCTCCCTTCATATGAGCTTAAACATCTTCACCAAGAAGGATACTGATATAATGACTTCGAAGTCATTTAAGTAGTAGAGACTGAATGATTAAGGACTAAATTCATTATGGGGTTATGTGTCTTTCAGGATTACTGAGCAACAATACAATTAAAAGTTGACAATTCTGATTGCGTGGGTTAATATAAAAAAGATTACGTAGTCATTTATGATCAAACGTACCATACTCTATAAATAGATAAGAGAGTTTATCATGTCAACATTAAGAGAAAGAAACATGCGACGGTTACAGGAAAGCATAGCTGGGGATAAATCCGATGGTCATGCGGTATTCAATTTTTATACATTTCCCTTTTTTAATTCAATAACAGGAGTTAATCTGGATGAATATTTCCATAATCCACAAGTAACGCTTGATTGTCAGATTGAAGCCTTGGAAAAGATTGACGGAATCGGGAACCCGGTACCGGACATGGGTGCCGTTGCTGAAGCAAGCGGACTCGGAGGTGTGGTAAAATTCGATGATCTAGGGTTCATCTCTGTTCATCCGAATCCAAAGATTGCCTCTGCAACGTGCGTTGGTGATCTGAATTGGTTAGAACCGGGAGACCCTTATGGTGATAATTACATGGGCCAAGCCCTTAAAACCCTAGAATATATGGTTGACCATTGCCCGAAGGGATATAAAATAAATCCGCATCCGATCATGGGTCCATTTACCGTTGGTGCCAGTATCAGAGGAATCAGTGACTTCAGCATGGACTCAATCTTAGATCCGGATTTGGTACATAAAATACTTGATGTGGTAATTGAGACGGAAGTCAGATTCATGAAAGCACAAGAAAAGATCTTAGGTTCATTACATCATATTTTTGTTGCGGATGATCTCTCGGCATTTCTTAGCGAGCCGATGTATCGAGATTTGATCCTTCCCGGTTATCTTAAGATGTTTGAAGATTTTCCCAATACACAAAGATGGCTACACAATGATTCCACCGCAAGACATGTTGCTCCAGCTATTGCTGATTCGGGTATGGCTGCCTGGCAGTATCTTCCAGAAATCGCACCAATGGATGCAATAGCGTTAACTGGTGGGAAAATAACGCTTCTTGGAGGGTTGAGCCCTCTCGATTTACAGAAGTGGTCGGAAGAAGAAACTTATGACAATTGTACGAAAGTGCTTGAGTCCTTCAATGGAAACAACAAGTGTGTTCTTGCAGCAGGCGGATCGGTCAATCAGGTGCCGATTGAAAACCTCAAAGCTATATTTAGAGCTGCGGATGATTTTAAACTGTAATAGGTTTTTGATCCCTGATCTCTGCATGATAATAAAAAGAGGCTGCAGCCACACCAAGATTCAAGTTTAGAAAACTTACTTGGAGTCTGTCAGGCTGTAAGCCTTCAATCAATGGCTCTTGAAAATGTAGTCTCATAAGCAAAAGAAGCTTGCCGCAGAGGTATCCCTCAGTGCAAGCATATTTGCTCAGCATACACCGTTTTATCATACACTTTTAGATTATGAGAACTCTTTCTCTTCCTTACTTGACGATCAGGACTCGTGTGGTCGACTCAGAGGGTTCGATCACACCGAAAAGTCTCTTCAGGTCTTCAGGAGTCTCTAGTTGGGTCCCTGCAATACGATTATACCCCTCCCGAATTATCTCCAAAGCCTTCTCATCGTTATCAAAGAGAGCTCCACTCAAGGCAAATCTGAATAGGCCCTTATCTACGAGGTCTGCTATCGATGCATCTGCATAGTTACGTTTAGCTTGTCCGTCTACAAGTGCTGTATCCCCTTGGTATCCGATACAGAACATATATTCTTCTCGTTTCATCTCTTATTATCCCCTATACCAAGAACATCTCCCACATGTGCGGGAGATGTCTATCAAGCGTTATTATTGATGAGTGAATGATCTATCACTGAACAGTCTGTTCAGATGATTACATCATTCCGCCCATTCCACCCATTCCACCCATTCCTGGAGCACCTGCAGGTGCTGACATCGAGGGTTCAGGGAGATCTGTGATAGCACATTCTGTTGTTAACAGGAGTGCCGCGATAGAAGCTGCATTCTGAAGTGCTGATCTAGTGACCTTAGCAGGGTCGATGATTCCAGCCTTGATCATATCTGTCCATCTCATTGCAGATGCATCATAACCGATACCGACTTTCTCATGTTTCGCCTTATCAGCGATGAGTGATCCGTCGAGTCCAGCATTCTGAGCAATCTGTCTAATAGGTTCTTCAAGGGCTCTTCGAACGATCTTGTAACCAACCTGTTCTTCATCAGTGAGCTTATCTAGATCTTTACCTTCAAGTATTCTTACGACCTGAATAAGAGTAACACCACCACCAGGGATAACACCCTCTTCGATAGCTGCTCTAGTTGCAGAAAGTGCATCTTCTACTCGGTGTTTCTTCTCTTTGAGTTCAACTTCTGTTGCTGCACCTACATTGATCACTGCAACACCACCTGCAAGTTTTGCAAGTCGTTCCTGAAGTTTCTCTCGATCATAATCTGATGTGGTATCACCGACCTGGGCTTTGATCTGTCCGATTCGACCCTTAAGATCAGCCTGTTTTCCAGCACCATTGATGATAGTCGTGTTCTCTTTCTCGACTTTTACTGTCTTAGCTCTTCCAAGCTGTGTAAGATCTGTATTCTCGAGTTTCAATCCGATCTCTTCAGATATGACTTCACCACCGGTGAGGATAGCAATATCTTCAAGCATCGCTTTTCTTCTGTCACCGAATCCAGGAGCTTTGACAGCAACTACATTCAATGTTCCTCGAAGACTATTCACTACTAATGTTGCAAGTGCTTCACCCTCTACATCTTCTGCGATGATGAGTAGTGGTTTCCCTGCCTGAGCTACTTTCTCCAATACCGGAAGAAGGTCTTTCATGTTAGCGATCTTCTTATCGAAGATGAGTATGAAAGGATCATCAAGTACTGAAGTCATGTTATCTCGGTTATTTGCGAAGTATGGGGAGAGGTAGCCTCTGTCGAACTGCATACCTTCGACGAAATCTGTAGAGGTCTCGATATTCTTAGACTCTTCTACAGTGATGACTCCATCTTTTCCGACTTTTTCCATTGCCTGTGCGATCTCATCACCGATCTCTCGATCGTTGTTTGCTGAGATAGTCGCTACCTGAGAGATCTCTTCTTTGTCTTTGATCTCTTTTGAGATCTTCTTGATCTCTACAATTGCATCTACAACTGCTTTGTCGATCCCTCGTTTGATACCCATTGGGTTAATACCTGCGGCAACACTCTTCATCCCTTCTTTTATGATAGAGTATGCTAATACTGTAGCTGTTGTAGTTCCGTCACCGGCAACATCATTAGTCTTTGTAGCAACCTCTTTCAGAAGTTGTGCACCCATGTTCTCAAAGGGGTCCTCAAGTTCGATCTCTTTTGCAACTGATACTCCATCTTTTGTTACTGTTGGAGCTCCGAATTTCTTATCTAAAAGAACATTTCTTCCTTTAGGTCCTAATGTCACTTTTACTGCGCTGGAAATCTTCTCAACACCCGCTACTAGCGAACGTCGTGCTTCCTCATTGAATTGTAGCTGTTTAGCCATGGTTCAACCTCTCCTATATTCATATTTAATATTAAAAATTTTAGAAATGATTATTTATCTCTCTGTAAAATACAAAGAATCAATCTGATTATCAATAAAAAATCCGATAATTTCATACGATTTTTCTTATTATTCATAGTTTTAAGAGATAATAACAATATTATGTTAGGAATGAATGTAATCGTACTCGTGATTTTCATTCATTCTTATTGATTTTTTTGAACGAATATATTAAGGTCGTCTTCAGTACATGCCGGCGTGGTGAAATTGGTATACACGATAGATTCAAAATCTATTGAGCTTAGCTCGTACCGGTTCAAGTCCGGTCGCCGGTATTGATTATATTTAATAACTCCCTATAATACAGGGAGTTGTTTTTTTGCCTAAGTGGATTTGTTCCCAAAACTGTACCCACCCCCCCTATTTACTGAATTCTACAGTCATAATATACTTAACGTATGAAAAGTAAATTCAGGTTCAAAAATCGATCAAACCGTTTTATACCGGTTACATTTGCACCTATACCTGGTAGATGGTTTTCAACGGGAATCAATGATGTGACAGAAGCAGTTCTTTGGGCTGAGAATAAACTTCAAGAAGATCTTGGGACTAAGGCCAGAACTCGGTAAATTACCGTTAAAGAGTTTGCAACAGATTTCTTTACACCAGAAGATCCTCATGGATATAGACTCTGAAGTGGAAAAAAATAAGAAATACCTTTTACTCGTCCTCAGTCATCTAGGCCTTTTTCATCTCATCGATCTGTTTTCAGTGTCCCCACTGAATCATCAGTGCTGCAGGGTTCCTTATTTGGATCACGACCGACTTCGCTACCACCTGCTCTACCATCATCTGGTGCAAACATACACATAGTTAGCCATCTAAGAATATGTGATAGGGAACATTCCTCCTTTAGTCAACCCTCGTAAGTGCATCCTATTAGTTCTGTGATTAGTAGGGTTATGTGTCTAGAAGTTTTCTAAGAAGAAAGTTCAATTTGAAATAGTTTCATTCAATCTTATTGCATGCTATACTCTGTAATTGAGTTATGAATAGATTTATTTTAAAAAGTTAAGGATATCTACTATGAGTGCTAATACAATACGATCACATCTCATTAATGAGTCTATTGTAGCGTGTTGTCATTGTCGAAGAAGGAGAGGTGATGCTGGGGATTTTGTTGGATTTGACTTCCTTGAAGCAATAGAATCTGGGGTGCAAATATCACATACCATATGTCCAGACTGTATAAGATTGCTTTACCCAGATATCGCAGATGAGATTCTGACTAAATATAGAAAAAACCAGAACCCTGACAGCTCTTCCACAAATGAATGAGAACTATATCTTATCTTCAGCTTCCCTCTGTGCTGGAACCTGTATAACCAACAATCCTTATCGCCTACTCTAATTTTACTATCAGGAATAATAGACATCCTTTCTCCAAACTTTTTTGGCTAGTTCACACTCAATATTATTGACTATATGCTGCATGTTTCATTTTTTAAACTTCTTCACCAGGATATTTTTTAATTGAATAAGATTTGGTGATTTCAATTCATAAGAACCAGCCGCTTCTTTCATAGAAAGAAATACCTTCAAACCCAAAAGTGAATAGAGTTGTTACCATTCCAAAACCATGATCCTATCAAAAGTACTACTCAATTCAGATCCCTCCTGTGAGCTTCTATCTACAATTTAAACGCTTTCTAGATTCATCATCCTGGAAGAAAGATCTCTACTTCTTGAGATTCTCTCTAAGGATATGAGGATTTGGTTCTGCAAGTGCTTCAATCAGCAGGGATCCTCTCTTCTGAGCAATCAATAGTTACTGATCTTTTTCAAGAAACTCTGAAGCAAATCAAAAGATGCTATCCTCTGCAAACTAGAGAATTTATTCTCTACTGATATTCTTGGACAACTACCTATTCAAAGATCCAATAGATATATGTATGCTATAATGTCGACATGATATTGAGTTCTTTAAAATTATTATTATTCAATCCGAATGACATCGCAAAAGAACAGACCTCCCTGTTCTGGCAGCAGGCTGTGTTCTCCGCTTTCTCGATGTTGACTATCTTCGGGGGCCTGGTTCTCGTACTTCAAGGATCTTATCAATTCTATAAAGAAAGTAACTATATGATGATAGGCTTCAATCTCATATTCTATTCTGCAATCCTAACCTTCATCTTCTTTCGTAAGATCCCCTTCTCTATCAGAAAACGATCGATAGTCTATAGTTTCCTTATCATTGGTTCGACTCTTGTCGTAGTTACCGGACCTTATGGTGCGAGTCTTTCCTATACCCTCTGCTCTTTCATCTGTGCAGGATTATTCGAATCACGAAAAGGAGTCATTGCTCATATCCTCATAACGGTAATAGCATTCACTAGTATCACCATACTTCTCTATTCAGGGCAAGTCGTTGACTTTGCCATCATGGAAATGAGTGAGACTTGGCCGATCATCATGGGAAATAGTTTTATCTTAGGTTCTGTCCTAGAGATCATCGTCTATAATGTCACACATGGCTTACTGAAACAGACTGAAGAGTTACATCATCAGCAGGCTTATCTTGAATTGATATTCAACTCATCTATGGACCCGATGTTAACCATCGATGATGGGTATAGGATCATCAAGCTCAATACTGCTGCAGAACAGTTCTTGGGAGAACCATCGGAACAGTTCCTACGGAAGGATCTATTTGAACAGATCACTATCACAGATCCACAAGATGAACTCCTACTGAGAAACAAGATTCTCTCCATGCAAAAGAATCATAACAGAACAGGGATCTCACACCATATTCAGTTGTCAGATGATTCCGGCCGGGCACTCCATACGATCATCAGTATATCGCCTATGAACCATTTCTTGTATGAAAATACACGCCATGAGATCTTAGAAGCCGTGGTCTCTATTAAAGATATAACAGCTGAATACATGAAAGATATCCAATTGAAGCAGTATGAATGGCTGACTGAGAAGAAAAATCTTTTCCTTACAGATGATATGGCAAGAACTATCCCTACCTATGGAGACCTGACAAAGGAGAACACTAATAGGCTTATCCTTGATTCTGTAGGAGAGAAAACCCTCTTTGTATATGCAAAAGAGCTCATGCTCCTGCTTGATAGTACGATCACCATCTTTGAACAGAATGGTGATTATGCCCTAAATATGGTCACTTCCAGATGGTGTCAAATACACGGTGAAGCTTCTAGAAACCTCTATGAAACTGATAACATGAAAGAGGTTATAGAGAAACTCAGAGATGATGAGGAGTACTACAGAG
>CAZLZY010000060.1:0-1499 GCA_964564075.1 uncultured Spirochaetales bacterium | reverse complement strand
GAGGTTATAGAATCAGGTGATTGGTTTTGTCATGAATGCCGTTGGACGCAGAATGCCCGAGCTGTCATTGAATCAGGAATGCCAATAGATACAGAGACAACTTGTGGATTGAGGCTGTTCGGCCTCCCCATCAAAGCAGGAAATACGGTGATCGGAGCGATCAATATCGTATATGGTACCCCGCTAGATGATGATCAGTCTCTGCAGAGACTCTCAGAACAGAATCATATTCAGAAGAGTATCCTGCAACAGATCTCTAAGTCCTATAAACCTAGACCACAATATATCATCGATGTCGAGAAGTACCGTCTACAGACTATCGCAAGACTGCTCGGAGAGATCGTCGAACGAAAGCAGACAGCTAAAGAGCTTGAGAAGATCCAGAACTTGAAAAGGATCGGATACCTAGCAGGTGGGATCGCTCATGATTTTAATAACATCCTTACAGGGGTCTATGGCTATATATCACTCGCAAAGACAACGTTCACTCAAGAGCATGAGGCCTATCTCATGCTCGAAAATGCAGAGCGATCAATAGATCGTGCAACGAACTTGACACGAAAGCTTCTCACATTCGCTAAGGGAGGAGCTCCAATCAAGCAAGTGCTTAAAACATCTACTATGATACAGGAGATCGTCTATTTTGAACTTACCGGGTCGAACATCGAACCGGCATTCGAGATCGACCCAGGATCATTCAATATCAACGCTGATAAGACACAGATAGAGCAGGTCTTCTCGAACCTCGTGCATAATGCTGTACAGGCGATGCCAGAAGGAGGAAAGATCTATATTCATATGAAGAACCTCATAGAGAATAAGATCCCCTATCTACAGATCGTCATCCGTGATGAAGGTGTTGGAATCCCTGAAAATAGCCTTGACCATATCTTTGACCCCTTCTTCACGCTAAAAGAACATGGTACAGGAATAGGACTTGCTACAGTATATTCGATCATTATTAAACATGGGGGGATGATCAAGGTTACCTCTAAAGAGGGCGTCGGATCGACCTTCACATTACAACTCCCTGCAACCACACAAAAACTTGATGATAATTTCAAAGAGATGAGAGAATCTCCTATCGATCTCTCTTCGATACGTGTACTTTTCATGGATGATGAAGAGCCCGTGAGAGACGTTGCTAAATCTTTTTTATTAGATCATGTCCAATCGGTCACAACGGCCTCGAATGGTACTGAGGCCCTACAGATATATGCCAAGGCTCTAGAAGAGGAGAAACCTTTCGACCTTGTGGTATTGGATCTGACCATCCCAGGGGGGCTTGGAGGAGTCGAGACACTTCAGAGGATCAAGAAGATCAACCCTGAAGTGATAGGGGTCATATCAAGTGGGTATACAGACAACTCGGCTATTGCGCAATTTGCATCCTTTGGATTCAAAGGATACATCGTAAAACCTTATATCCAGGATCAGCTATTGATGAAATTAAAAGCTATTCTCAGTCAAAGACCTTAGCATAACGCCCTTTGGACCTA
>CAZLZY010000059.1:0-10545 GCA_964564075.1 uncultured Spirochaetales bacterium | reverse complement strand
ATACTATCCACGGGATCCTTCGTCCCCACCTAGTTCTGGTTGTATCACTCAACACACCAACAATAGGACTTATGAAAAGTCCTCCTATATTATCAAATGTCATAATTATACCAGTAACCGAAGCACTTAAACCAAAACCTACAATAGTACTGGTTCCTGTATCAAAACCAGCTCCTCCAGCCTGTAACCATAGAGGGACATAAGTATTGTAGAGAGTCCATAGAATCTCTACCCCTCCTAGAACAAAAGTTGCCAGAATGATTTGAGGCCATACCGATTTCTTTTTTGTGATTTCCATTTGTTTCTCCCTATGATTAAAATTATTTTATCCTTTCAACATGCTCAAGGAATTCAGGCTTTATATCTGCTCCATGTCCCGGAGTTTCAGGAAGAGTTACCGTACTTCCTGAAAATACCACTCCACCGATAACAGGATCTTCTACATGATGATTTATTGAATCAAGATCAGCGAACACAATATTTGACCGAGCAGAAATCAGATGTGCTCCTGCACTTATTCCAACTCTTGTTTCCTGCATTCCTCCAACCATGCAATAGATGCCTGCGGCTTCGGCTATTGCATTGATTTTAAGAGCATTGTGAATACCCCCCGATTTTGCCAGTTTAATATTGAAATAATCACAGGCACCCATTTTAGCAAGTTTGAATGCATCATGAAAATCAAATATTGATTCATCGGCCATAATAGGAATAGGGCTCTTCTCATAAACTCTTCGCAATGCATCATTATTCCAATGAGCTACCGGTTCTTCACAAAATTCAATACAGTAAGTGGATAATGCCTGAAGGGTGGTTATTGCTGTAACGGGGTCCCACCCTTGATTTGCATCGATTCTAAGTAAAATATCAAAACCTATTTTCTCTCTGATCGCTTTTATTCGTGCTACATCATCACGAGTATTTGTTCCCAGTTTTACCTTTATTGCCAATGCACCTGCTTCTTTATAGTTCATGGCATCTTCCGCCATTATATCAGGATCATCAATTCCAATTGTCATATTGGTCATGATTTCCTTTTTCCCCCCGCCTAATAATGCATAAAGAGGGAGGCCTGCCCTTTTTGCCAGTAAATCATACAATGCCATATCGAACGCTGACTTGAGACCACTATTATAGGCAAGATACGAATTCAATTCTTTCATTCGGGTTTCGATGGCGAAAGGATCTTTCCCTACAATCAATCTTCCACAGGCTCTAGCTGCCGCTATTGCAATATCCTGTGTTTCTCCTGTAATAGACCACAGTAGTGAAGCTTCTCCTAACCCTGATAAACCAGAATCTGTATTGATTTTTATTATTAAATTCCGGGATTTAGTAATCTCACCCAGAGAAATTCTGAAAGATTTCACAAACTTCAGATCAAGTTTAAAAACATCTATCGATTTTATTAGCGTCTTTTCCATCAATCCCCATGCTCCTATTTTTTTGAACTATACAAATCCAGTCGGCTTATCATTGATCGTCGAATATGTTTTTCAATTAATTGCCGGGTTAGTTTCCCATCTCCAGTTTCCAGTATATTCACCAAGTCTTCATGTTCCTTTATATTTAATTTCCAGTCCTGAATCTGAATTTCAAAGGATTTATCATGTAAGAGGTTGTAATAATTATTTAAATTCAAGAGCCCTGATATCGTTTTTATTAAATATCTTCTTTTACTTGCATAAATAGGTATCATATGAAAATCTTGATTTGCTTTTCTAAAGTTTCTTACACTATTTTCATCTTCAGTAGAAGACAATAACTTTCGCATACTTTCAATTTCATCTTTTGTGATATGTAATGCTGCAGTCTCCCAGGCGAGCCCTTCTGCCAAAATTCTGAGTTCATAAATATCAGATAAATCGTCTTTGCTTATGAAGACAACTTGAACTCCTTTTCGTGCGATCTGCTCTGCCAGTCCTTCTGAAACCAATCTCCCCAAAGCTTCCCGAATAGTAGATTGACTCACTTTCATCTCTTTTGCTAATTGGGTCTGGCGAAGCCATTCCCCTTGTTTGATTTTGCCGGAAATAATTGCTTCATAAAATGTGTCATATACGGCATCAGCAAGCCGTTGTCTTTTATAGTCTTCAAAAACCACCATATTGATATCCTGCTTTTAATTAAACGTTAATCGATTATCGATAATACAATGAAAAATCCTTCCTGTCAAATTAATATACGTATTGCTAACAAGCAGTTGAATCCAAAAGATGCAATTATGGTGGTTTTTGTAACGTCTGCTGGTCCATTCTTGTCTCCACAAGTTGGGTTTATGGGTAAAGAGGAAATAGGGGAATTACTTTGAATATAGGTGAAATTTGGTATCCTATTTATGGACCTAAAGAGTCAGAAAGATTTTATAGAAAAGTAAGCTATAGATTTTGGTGCTGATGAAAATGTACATAGATAAAGATCAACTGGTAAAGGTGTTGATCGTCGTGTACACCCTCTAGTATGGGATTACTTCTTTTTAGATGAGAGTTGTCAAAGAAAGTAGGGGACAACAGCCGATACGACACCTGTTGATATGACGACTAGTATGAATAGAAGATAGCGTGTCTTATAGGATTCTAGGAGAGTCCTATCATAATACCCATCCACTCCGTTATCGATATAGATCCTCAGTAATCCTTCAGTCAATCTTTCCCGAGTGACTCTACCTTTCATGAGTCCAAAGATCGCTACCGTATTCACCACCAGGATAAGAATAGTGAAAATTGCCATGATGGGGTAGTTCGGATGATCCTCACTCCCGATTGCTGAATTTACCGCTAGAGTTACTAGATTAAGTAGAATCGATGAAAGTACGAAGATGGTATCAGTCTTCGTATTTGTCCTTATCTCATCAAGGATATGTTCGTGAACATGTTCAATCATCGTGTCCTCCTTATCGGCTTTCGGCAACAGATCGATTCTTATGTAAGGAATGATTCCCTAAAGTAAGACTTCATACCTATTATACCACACTCAAGTAGATAGCCTCATGGAGCATTGCTTGCAAATCTGCAATGAGGAAGAAATTGATTCTTATCATGATATTTCTCAATAAAAAAGGCTCTCAAGAGTTTCTTCCTGAGAGCCGTATATATAGATTGTAACAACTATTACAAGAGATTAGGTAAGAACATCACTACCGCTGAAATATAGGTCACGATCATCAGAACGAAAAGCAAAGCAAGAATCAAGGGCCAGAGCTCTCTCATGAAACTACCCACAGAGACTTTTGTGATGGAACAGGTGGTGAACATCATAGACCCGAAAGGAGGGGTAATACCTCCTATCATGATATTGAAGATGATAACTATACCGAAATGTACCACATCAATTCCCATAGCCGTGACTACTGGGACTCATAAATGTGCAACGATGATCAATACCGCACCACCTTCTAGGAACATACCTAGAAACAGTAACATGATATTGATAACAACGAGCATGAGCCAAGGCGAACCCGAAAAAACCATAAGAGCTTCAGTGATCTGATGAGGGATTCTATCCCAGCTCATATACTGTCCAAAGATGGAAGCAGGCGGATACATGAAGATGCCGCTGTGATAGGAGTGAAACCTACTGACCCAGCTTCATTCGAGATTCTAAAGTAATACAAGGACGGTGACTTTTGCTTCCTGCACCAACTAATCCCCACTTCTGGTGGGGATTATATGCTATAATCTTTTTTAATACTAAATTCTTTCGGAGCCGAATATGAGTATATGGAATATCTTTTCATTAGCCGGTGGGCTTGCAGTATTTCTCTATGGCATGATGGAGATGAATAAACATCTGACATCTATCGCTGGTAGTAGGATGAAGTCGGTTATGCTGACATTGACAAAAAGCCCCTTCAGAGGGTACTTGACTGGTCTAGGGATAACCATTGTGAATCAGTCATCCTCAGCTACGACAGTTCTTGAAGCTGCCCTTGTGGGAGCAGGGCTTATGACCTTCGGGCAGAGTATAGCTGTTACACTTGGTGCGGAACTCGGTTCTACCTTTCTTCCCCAACTTGTTGCCTTTCCCGCGATCACCAAGTTCGCCTCCTTATTCATCGCTATCGGCTTCTGTCTTCTTCTCGTAGCAAAAACAGCTAAAAGACGCCATATCGCCAAGACTGTCCTCACCTTTGGCCTATTATTCTTAGGAATGGATATGATGTCTGCCTCTTTGAGTCCATTACGAAGCTATGAGCCCTTCTTGCATCTTATGGAAGGAATTGAACATCCTCTTGCAGGAATGCTTATTGGGATAGTCTTCACCATGATCATTCAATCTTCAGGTGCGACAACGGGTATCACAATTGCTATGGCGATCGCTGGTGCTATAACGCTTGAACAGGCAGTCCCTATCAATCTGGGAGCGGCTATTGGAACCTGTATTACCGCCGTCCTTGGCAGTTTGACCCTGAATTGGGAAGCAAAACGATCGGCCTATATTCATATTATGTTCCAGTTAATAGGTTCCCTATGGGTTCTTATATTGCTATTCATACCCTTTCAAGGTGAACGTTTGTATATATGGTTCATCAAATGGTTCACTCTTAATGTCTTTAGCACTGAAGACCCTGCCCGTCAGATCGCTATGGGGTTTACCTTCATGCCGCTCATTAATCATATTATCCTATTGCCGAACCTCAAACACGTGTTAGCACTTTTTAATCGAATCGTCCCTGAACGTGAGTTACCTAAACCCTTTGGGCCAAAATATATCAATGAGAGCCTTATTAAGAATAGTGTTGAGCTGTCGCTTATGATGACGAGAAAAGAGATCCTCTATGCAGCAAGTTTCGTGAATCAAATGATCATGGAGATGAAGGATGCTTTTAGAAGTAAACAGCCTGATACACTTGAGAGGATCAGTGTCTTAGACAGCAAAGTCGATAGATTACATAAGGCCATCATTCCTTTTCTTGCACACTTGTCCCAGGAAGAACTTACCGCAAAACAGTCCGAGTTATGTATTCGCTTCTTGCATATTCAGCATGAGATCGAATCTATCGGGGATGTTATCGATAAGAATATCAGGATTCTTGCAGTCAAGAAGATCGAGAAGAACCTGCTATTCTCTGCAGATGGGTTCCATGAGCTAGAACACCTCATCTACAAGATAAAATACAATTTTGAACATGTTCTTTCTGCACTTGCAGATGATGATATAACTGCTGCTAGGAAAATAATTGACTCCTATACTTGGAAAGAAGAGGAGAAATATACGGAACTTCATATAGAACGTCTCTATAAGGGACAAGTTGAATCGATAACTACATCATCTGTTCACCTTGACCTGATCACCTATTTCTCACAGATCAATGGTCATATTGTATATATAGCAGAACGTATTGTTGATGGCGAATTGGTACAGGGGACGACTTGATCTGAATCTGGGTTATTAGGCAAGTATCTATTCTAATAGGTAAACAGATAAAAGTAACTGTTCCTGTATTATCTCCAAAATTACCTTTACTAGCATTCGCCATAAGAATGACAAACGAATCACTCTCGAGCTCAGCATCCCCTATCCTGTTTTCAGTCTTTTCTATTCAAGTGTTTATTGAATAGAGATGAGACTGCTCCGGGAGAGTATCTACCGCCCCCTCTAAACCAAGGGAGAATGCAATAGGGCAGTATCCTTGTTCTTTGATCTCCCATATGAGTAGCCTGAAGTTACTCTAGATGAAGTAGAAGTAATGGATATCCATTAGTACCTATAAACATCGGTAAGGGATTCAAACAGGCTAAGATTGTAATTGCGACCTGAAATAGCGCAGTCGGATTACTATCATTTGGTGCTATCACCACAGGATATATAGCCATCGGTGAATCGGTAAAAGGTCAATTACATTCATAAACAAGGATAACTTCTTGGATATCGACCCAAGAGAGGACTTGCAGACAATACTAGATACCTTTCCTGATTTCACTAGCGTGATCTACAGACAAATTCAACATACACTCTTATGATAGACCATTGTTGAATAATCAAATAAGAAATTCATTTATTGCAAAAGCTTCTGCCATAGTGTACTATCATTAAAATAATTATATAAAGTTACTATAGGAGAAAAAGTATGAGACGGGAAAGTATAACAAAGCTATTCATGATCGTGACTGCAGTATTACTCGTTATGAGTTTTGCTGGTTGCGATCTGTTTGTAGAACCTGAACTGATTGATGATGTAACCGTTGAGAGTCGAGGGATGGGTAGTGAAAAATCATCTGACAATTCATTTACAGCAACGGTACAATTGCAACAGATGGCTGCTGAAACAACACAGAATGGCACTAGTGATCAGTGGAAGACCAGAAATGAGACTATGGTTGGGTATGTGGTTTCTGGCTGGGATGTTATTAACGGTGCTAGCATCGAAATGGATAACTTTACGAATTTCAATATGGTATCAATCTATGGCGATCCCTTTTATCCTGCAATGATCTCAGGAACCAATCACAGTACTATTAGACTCGTCAAAGACGGAGAGGTTATCATGACTCTTAAAGCTAACGGTACCATAGAGGGGATGTTCCCCGTGACTGCAGCTGTAGAGATGAAAGTGAATACGATCGGCAAATCTGATAATAAACTGAAAGGAACCATTATTGGAGATTTTATCTGGAGTTTCTACGGTACTGTCCCAGTATCTTCAGGAACCTTTGAACTCTCAGGAACTTATAACTAATAGAGTAGTACCACTAATCAGCAAAACCTACTGGAGTCCTTCCGGTAGGTTTTTTTAATTCATTCAATAATTCATAATAAACACCATATAGAAACTCATTATTGACAACGGTATACTTATAAAGTAAACTACTTACGTTAAGAGGTAACGAAAGTGATTGGTAATACGGTAACATTAAAAGAGATGAATACAGAACTCCTACGGAGTACATTGAAAAAGATGGAGAGCGGGACGAAGAACTCGCTTGCTAAACTGACAGGACTCAGTGTGGCTACTTGTAGAAACTTTCTTACTGAGATGTTAGAGACCGGAGAAGTAAAAGAGATCCAACTTGCTGACTCCACCGGAGGGAGACCTTCGAAGCAATTCGTCTACAACAAGGATCATGCTCATGCACTACTCCTGTATATAAGAAAAGAGGGAAGTGTAAGATCTCTCTTCTTATGTATCATCGATGTGCTAGGGAATCCCTTGAAGACAGCTTATAAAGAGTTCTCTGAACTTACGCTAGAGGATATCGAATCGCAGATTCAAGTCCTTAAGGAACAGGACTCTGCAATAAGAGTCATCTCGATAGGACTTCCTGGAGTAGTACATGACGGGGTGATCAAGACTTGTGATATCCCGACTCTTATAGATCTGCCGATCGTTGAACAGCTATCAAATAGATTTGGGGTACCAGTACTCGCTGAGAATGATGTTAATGCTATAGCTCTCGGATTCTACTACTATAAGAATAGATCTGAAAGTGAGAGTCTTGTCTATATCTATTATCCTGAAAAGGGGTGTGTCGGTGCCGGTATCATCATTGATGGTTCAGTGATTCGTGGCAGACGTGATTTTGCTGGCGAGCTCTCCTACCTGCCTTGTATTGAGGCGCCAGGGATGCAGGCGAGGATGCAGGAGGATGAAGCTGCTTTCTCAAAGCTCGCAGTCGATATGATCCTTTCGGTGAACTGTGTCATCAATCCTTCAAAAGCGGTGATCTCTGGATTGTTCATAACACCAAGCCTTAAAGACAGGATAACACATGAGATAACTGAACGTGGACAGCCGTTTTGTACCCCTATTATCGAGTTCGATCATGATATTCATGATAGTTTCATATTGGGGCTTCAGTACCTGGCATTAAAAGAACTTTCATACAAATATACTATTAGTGAACGATAAGGACATATCATGATCTCAATCTTACTACTTGGAATAATCTATCTTGCTTTTATTAGTCTCGGACTACCTGATTCGATTCTAGGAGTTGCTATCCCGGGGATGCAGGCTCAATGGGGGATCTCTTTGAGTGCAGGAGGTCTCATCTCTCTGATAGCCATCTGTGGTACCGTCATCTCTAGTATGTCGAGCTCCTTTGTTATAAAGAAACTCGGGACAGGAAGGATCACCTTTATCAGTTGTCTGATTACCGGTAGTGCCCTACTAGGTTTCTCATTAGTTCCAGCCTATTATTGGTTGCTCATTATTGCGTTACCTCTTGGTCTTGGTGCAGGCTCTGTGGATGCTGCTCTCAATAACTATGTGGCGCTCCACTTCAAAGCCCATCATATGAACTGGCTTCACTCCTTCTGGGGAGTTGGTGCGACACTAGGACCATTGATCATGGGATCGATGTTAGTCAATAGAGGTTGGCAGGCGGGGTACAAGACCATTGGTTTGATTCAACTATCCCTTGCTGTTCTCCTACTGATCAGTCTACCACTCTGGAAAAAGCATAAACCGGTGATACAGGATTTCGAAACTCCTGTACAATCTGGAACTCCTACAGGATCAGTGTTCAGGAGGAGAGGGGTTAAAGAGGCTCTGAGTATCATGCTCTTATACTGCTCAATAGAGACCGGTATAGGATTATGGGGAAGTAGTTTTCTCATTCATGTTAGAGCATACTCTATCGACTCTGCAGCAACTTGGATGGCGATGTATTATGGGGGTATTACCATAGGTAGGTTCCTCTCCGGGTTCATCTCCTTTAGATTCACCAATACACAGATGATCAGAGGTGGAGTGATCCTTGCACTATTCGGTGTAGTCCTGCTTGCACTCCCGCTCCCTTCGATCGTCACGGGACTCATCCTCATTCTCATAGGTCTGGGACTTTCCCCGATATTCCCGGCGATGCTTCATGAGACCCCGGTTCGATTTGGTGCAGAGGCCTCACAGAAGATCATTGGGTATCAGATGGGCTTCGGGTATATGGGTGCCGCTATACTTCCTCCTCTCATCGGACTCATCGTTGAGCGGCTTGGGATGAACTTCTTCCCGATCTTGATCAGTTTGATCGCAGCTGTACTTCTTTTGCTATCTGAGAGGATCAATAGGATCATGAAACTAGGCATGTGAGTTGGTCCTACCTGACATTCCCTCTCTATTTGACGCAAGTAAAAACCTCTCATATTCTCATGAACATATATCTAGATTATAGTGTTAAAGTATCTGTATTTATATCATACAGGTTGTTCAAAGATTATAGTTATGTTATAGCATGTGGTAAGTGTAAAGCATATTTATTTGTGGGCTAGGAGGTGTTTAATGGCTCAGGAACTATCATATATCCTTGTGACTCCCTACACGATAGCAAAGAGTAGGACCGGTGGAGTTATCTCTCGTTTGTTATCACGAGTCAATCTGGAATTCATTGGAGCACAGATGTTTGCTCCAACCAAAGAATTCGCTGCAGAATACGCGGAATCTGTCTATGAATCATTCGCCGGGATCGATGATAAGAGTGGTCTACTTCTTAAGAACTATATCATTCAAGCATTCTCTCCAAGTGGGGGAAGACGTCACCGTGTTCTGATGCTTCTTTTTAGGGGTGAGAACGCCTATGTACAGCTGTCAAAGGTCGCAGGCCCCCTCTACAATGAGGAGATAAGCTGGGAAAGGATCACTGGAGAGACTATCCGTGATACCTATGCGGACTTCGTCACATCTCATAATGATCCCGATAAGGTTCTCTATTATGAACCAGCAGTACTGACTCCTAGAACAGGAGAAGCTGCTAAGAAACACATGAAGATGTTCATGGAATTCATAAAAGATAAACCAACCGTGATTGAGAATATGAGCTATCCAGATCCTGATAAGATCGAGAGGACTTTAGTCATCATCAAACCAGATAACTGGAGATTCGCAAGTTCTAAACCAGGAACGATCATCGATATGTTCAGTAGAACAGGCTTGCGGATCATCAGCTGTAAAGTACAGCAGATGGCCCTATCCCAAGCTTTGGAATTCTACGGACCGGTTAGAGAAGTACTCAGAAAGAAACTCTCACCGATCTTTGGTCAGAAGGCAAAAGAGGTTCTAGAACGAGAGTTCTCGGTAACCTGTAGCGAAGCAGTCAGTGAATCTCTAACCGCTTCATTCGGTGAGGAACTTGCCCTTGATCAGTTCTACCAGATCGTTGATTTCATGACAGGGAAAAGACCCGATATTTGCCACGTGGATGAATACAATAGTCCCGGAGCAGTTAAGAGTATGGTCATGATCTATGAGGGAGAGAATGCTGTAGAAAAGATCCGAGAGGTGCTTGGACCAACAGATCCTACAAAGGCCCCTGGTGGAACGATCCGAAGAGAGTTCGGACAGAATGTTATGATCAATACCGCTCATGCTTCTGATTCACCTGAAAATGCTCAGAGAGAGATGAATATCGTTAAGATCCAAGATAACAACTGCTGTATAGTCATGGAGAACTTCCTACAACTACCGTAGTACCTTATCAACATATAAAAATGACACCGGATGATATTCCGGTGTTTTTTTATATGAGAAGAGTGATAAGAATGGACTTACAGCGTTAACCATATACTATACAGAGCTAGAATGCCAATATTCGTCGTAATTGATGAGTGAGA